>JAJYVN010000128.1 GCA_021791995.1 Bacillota bacterium | reverse complement strand
ACCGAAGCACACCCCACCGAGAAGGGCATTTAGCGTTGCGCCGACCGCCGAGATCTACCCCCGGTCCCCGCCCGCCGCCCTTCCGGTCTCCGCCGCCGCGGCCACCGCCGAGGGGTGATTGTGCGATTCGATGCGGAGCGCAATGGCATAGCCATCCCCGATATCGACCACACCAGCGTTCTCCCCCGGTCCCATCACCACGACCGAACCATGGGAGGGCAGCTGCCCCAAAAAGGCTCGGGACGACTTGTACGAGCAATGCTCCGACCACATGGCCCCAAACATACCGAGTTCCACGTCGTTCGGCTCCCGATCCATCTGCGCGCAGATGGATCGATACTCCGGTTCGGACAGCCCAACAGCCTCCCACCGTACCAACTCACCCATGGAGCACCACCCGCTGCTCCACCCAGCGGAGTGCGGAGCGAAGGATTCGACCGCCGTCGATGCCACCCAGGAGTGCCTCGGCGGCGCGTTCGGGGTGCGGCATCAGACCGACGACGTTCCCGGCCGGGTTGCAGACCCCCGCAATCCCATCCAGCGAGCCGTTCGGATTGCCGCCCTCCCCACCATCCGTCGTGGTGTAGCGGAAGACGACGCCCCCCCGACGCACCAGGGCACGATGCTCCTCCGGGGGCAGCCAGAAGCACCCCTCCCCATGCGCAATGGGCAGAGTCAGGACCTCCCCTTTTGCAAGGTCGCCTGTCCAGGCTGTGGCGCTCGTCTCCGTGCGTACCTGCACCGACTGACAGACAAACCGCAGTCCCCGGTTCCGGCCCAGCGCTCCGGGCAAAAGCCCCGCCTCGCACAGGATCTGGAAGCCATTACAGATCCCCAAGACCGGCAACCCATCGTCGGCCGCGCGGCGCACCGCTTGCATCACACGGGAGAAGCGGCAGAGGGCGCCGGCCCGCAGATAATCTCCGTGCGCAAACCCGCCCGGCAGGATCACC
Organism: Bacillota bacterium; assembly: GCA_021791995.1. GTDB lineage: Bacteria > Bacillota > Sulfobacillia > RBS10-35 > JAJYVN01 > JAJYVN01. The sequence continues at coordinate 7,527 of JAJYVN010000128.1, read as the reverse complement.
GCATCGGCGTCTCCCAGCGTCTCCTCTTCGTGCCAGACCAACCGAGCGCACCCACCCGTCGCCTGCTGCCAGGCATGGACGCTGTCGTGCTCACAGTTGCTCCCTGGGAAGACGACCACTGCCGCCTTCAATGCGCCACCCCCGCCTCTTCCACACGCACCTGGTAATTTTCCAGAACAGGGTTCGCCAAAAGCTCTCGGCACATCTGTTCGGCAAGGGCGCGCGCCGCCTCCGCGTTCTCCGCCGAAACCATCACCCGCACCAGCTTGCCGACCCGCACATCCTCCACCGCGTCGTGCCCCAGTGCATGCAGCGCCGCTGTGACCGCTTGCCCCTGCGGATCAAAAACCCCAGGTCGCAACAAAACCTCGATCACTGCCTGATAGCGCTTTGGTTTCACAGCTTCACTCCTCGGCGGATCACTCAAGCCCCAGCTTGGCGAATATCTCGGGCACAAAGCGCAATTGATGACCCAGATCGAAGCAACGGTCAAGCGACGCAACAGCAACGCGATCACGAATCCGCGGATCCGTCCCAATCCGGGTATGGAAGTCTGGGCCGTCCAAGTCCTCCCACGCGGCCAGGGCGTGCTCCTGAACCAGACGGTAGGCCTCCTCGCGCGGCATCCCTGCCGCGATCAGCGCCAGGAGCACCTGTCCCGACGCCCACAGGCCGTGGGTGCGGTCCAGATTGGTCTGCATCGCGGCGGGGAAGACATGCATCTCGGCCAGAATTCCGCTCAAAAGCCCCAGCATGTAGTCGGCCGCAAGGGCCGCATCGGGCAGGATCAACCGCTCGACGGAGGAATGCGAGATGTCGCGTTCGTGCCACAACGGCTGGTCTTGCATCGCCGTCACCGCGAGCCCCCGCAGATACCGCGCCAGTCCACAGATGCGTTCCGCCTTCTCCGGATTGCGCTTATGGGGCATGGAACTCGATCCCTTCTGCCCCGCCCGGAACGGCTCTTCCAGTTCACGCACCTCCGTGCGCTGCAGCCCACGGATCTCCGTTGCCACGTAGTCGCAGCTACCCCCAAGGAGCGCGATGGCGGAGACCCATGCGGCATGACGGTCGCGCGACACCACCTGCGTCGCGCCAAGGGCTGGCTCCAGCCCAAGTCGCGCACACACATACTCCTCCAGGCGTGGATCACAACCGGCATAGGTGCCGACAGGCCCAGAGAGCTTTCCGACCGCAATCTCCGCGCGCGCCGCCTCCAAGCGCCGCCGCGCGCGACCGAACTCCGCGTACCAGCGGGCCAGCTTCAATCCGAGCGTCACGGGCTCGGCATGCACACCGTGGGTGCGGCCGATCTCGACCTGGTCGCGGTGGGTGCGCGCCTGACGCGCCAAAACCGCAAGGAGTTCATCCAAATCCGCAAGCAAGAGATCGGTCGCACGCGTCAACTGCACACAAAGAGCGGTATCCACCACATCGTTGCTCGTGAGCCCAAAGTGCAACCAACGTCCCGGCTGCCCCGCCGTCTCGGCGAGCGCCTCGACAAACGACGCCATATCGTGCCCTGTACGTGCCTCCAACTCCGCAGCACGACCGGGATCAAGATGCGCCGTTTGGCGCAGAAGCCGGGCATCCTCGGTCGGCACAACCCCGATCGCTGCCCAACCCTCAACGGCCAATAACTCGATCTCGAGCCACAATTGCAGCCGCGCCTCATCGGACCAAATGGCCCCCATGCGAGGCCGGGTATAGCGAGGGATCATCGCCACCGCCCCCTCCCACTCAGTTCCCGCCCCGCATCCGCTCATCGGAGGCCAACATACGCTCGGCCTGGGATGCACGGTAGGCATCCAGTTTCGTCCGAAGCTCTGGATCGCTCACCGCGAGAATGCTGATCGCCAAGAGCGCCGCATTGCGGGCGCCACCAATACCCACGGTTGCCACCGGGATACCGGGGGGCATCTGCACCGTGGACAAAAGGCTGTCCAATCCCCCAAGCGAGGCCCCCGGAACCGGCAGAGCAATCATAGGCACTGTCGTCCAAGCGGCGATCACACCGCCCAAGTGTGCCGCCCCCCCGCCGCAGCGATGATGATCCCAATTCCCGCCTCCCGAGCCCCGGAGGCGAAGTCCGCGAGGGCTTGTGGTGTTCGATGCGCGGACAGCACCCGCCACGGATGAGGTATCCCGAACTCCGCGCGTAGCGCGGTGGCCGACGCCACCACCTCGCGGTCACTCTCGGATCCCATCACCACTGCCACCTGCGGCATGGCGGACACCGACAATCGACATGCCCCCCTCAACGTTACACCGCACGACGCAAAGCCCTTGTCTCCTAGAGACGCATTCGGTGGCGACCCGCCCGGATCCCCGACGCGGCCATCATAGCAGAAGCCATGGCATCCAGCCACGAATGTGGTCGATCGTTCGTACTAGTTCAAACAAAACCTGACATACTGCCCCCATCGTTCGGATCTATTCCCACTCGATCGTGGCGGGAGGCTTGCTTGTAATGTCATAAACCACCCGATTGACACCCGGCACCTCGTTGCAGAGTCGTTGACTGATCCGAGCGAGCAGCTCGTGCGGCAGGCGTGACCAGTCCGCCGTCATGCCATCGCGACTCGACACGGCCCGCACGGCCACGAGCTCCCCGTATGTCCGAGCATCCCCCATCACCCCAACACTCCGCGAACCACCGAGCACCGCGAAGGCCTGCCAGATCTCTCGGCCGAGGCCGTGTGGGCCCAACTCCTCCCGCACAATCGCATCGGCAGCGCGTAGGAGCTCCAGCCGTTCGGGCGTCACTTCCCCTAGGACGCGAATCGCTAGCCCCGGTCCTGGGAACGGTTGCCGCCACACAAGCGACGCAGGCAGGCCGAGATCTTCTCCCAGACGGCGGACCTCATCCTTGAAAAGGGGACGCAACGGCTCCACCAATTGGAGGCGCATGCGCTCAGGCAGTCCGCCCACATTGTGGTGCGACTTGATGGTAGCCGCCTTCCCCACACCGCTCTCGACCACATCCGGGTAGATGGTCCCCTGCACAAGGAAGTCGATCGGCCCGAGGCGGGATGCCTCCTCTTCAAAGACGTCGATGAACTCGGCTCCAATCACGCGCCGTTTGCTCTCCGGTTCGGTCACACGAACCAGGCGATGCAGGAAGCGTTGCGCCGCGTCCACCACGACCAGGTGTAAACCGGGGAAAGCAGAGCGGAAGGCCTGCGACACCTCGGCTACCTCGCCCTGACGCTGGAGCCCGTTATCCACATAAATAGCCGTCAGTCGATCACCGATCACGCCGTGGACGAGGGCTGTAGCAACGGCGCTGTCGACGCCGCCTGAGAGCGCGACAACCGCCCTCCCCTGCCCTACCTGCTCCGCGATCGCCGGCTCGACCTGTTCGCGATAGCGGGCCATGCTCCAGGTACCATGGAGGCCCGCGATTCTGCGAAGGAAGTTCTCCAGCACCTGCCGACCAAGCGGGGTGTGCGCCACCTCGGGATGGAACTGCACGCCAAAAATCCGCCGCGTGGCATCAGCCATCGCGGCGACGGGCGTCCCCGGAGTCGAGGCAAGCACAGCAAAGCCAGTCGGCACATCCACGACACGATCGCCGTGGCTCATCCAGACCGCCATCTGCTCCGGGAGACCATCGAACAATCCGTTCGAGGAAAGAACGCGCATCTCCGCCTGCCCATACTCCTTGTGGGCAGATCGTTCGACGCGGCCCCCCAACGTCATCGCCAACAGTTGGTGCCCGTAGCAGATGCCGAAAAGTGGCAGACCCGCACCGAAGAGCTCGGGATCCACGCGGGGCGCACCCGCATCATACACGCTGGCCGGTCCGCCGCTTAAAATGACGGCCCCATACTCTGCCACCTTCGAGGCCCGCGCATCACCCGGAAGAATCTCGCAATACACACCGCACTCTCGCACGGCCCGAGCAATCAACTGCGTATACTGCGCCCCAAAATCCAGAATCGCTACGCGCTCCAAGGCAGTCACACCGCATTACCCCCGGATGAATCGGTCTCGAAGCGCACCGACATATGGAAGGTGGCGGTACCGGCCCGCAAAATCCAGGCCGTACCCCACCAGAAAGCGATCGTCCATGGTAAAGCCAACGAATTCGACATCCACCGGCACACGCCGCCGCGCGGGCTTATCCAAAAGTGCTGCCACCGCAAGCTGCGCCGGTTCCCGCGCCGCGATCTCTGCCCGCAAAAGAGATAGCGTGTGGCCTGTGTCGATGATGTCCTCCACGACAAGCACCCTTCGCCCAAGGACGGGGTCATCGAGGTCCTTGCGCAGTCGCAACCTACCGGAACTCTCGGCGGAGTCAGCGTAGCTCGACACAGAGATGAAGTCGATGGTCACCTCCTCGAGCGGCAGAGCACGGGCCAGATCCGCGAGAAACGGCACGGCACCCTTCAGCACACCAATAAGGTGGAGCGGACCGGGGCCCATCCGCGAGGCCACCTGCAAAGCGAGTTCATGGACGCGCGTCGCAATGGCCTGTGGCGTCACGAGGACCTCTTCGATATCCGGATGCACCACGCGAGCCCCCCTTGTACCGCACCAAACGACATCATACCGTACAGCCGCTCCTCGATGGCATAGTCGCTCCGTACGCCTTGTGATACCCTAACCCCGTTTGATCCCCCTGGGAGGGACAGGCGCTGAAACCCGACATGCGCGTTCTCACAGTCTATCTGGTGGGTGTATTCGTCGGCGCCCTCGACATCAACGTGCTTGGCCCAGCCCTACCACTCATCGCCCGCAGCTTCCACATCACACTCGCCTGGACCGCCTGGACCATCACGGTCTACAGCATCACCTATGTTGGCTCGACCGTCCTCGCCGGCCCCGCCGGGGATCGCTTTGGACATCGCCGCCTTTTCACGTTCGGACTCGTTGCCTTCGGCCTCGCCTCCATTTTGGCCGCTGCCTCCCAGACCTTTTGGTTCTTCCTCGTAGCGCGTGCCATCCAGGGCGCGGGGGCGGGCGCCGTCTACCCGAACGCCCAGGCGGAAGGCATTCGGCAGTTTCCGCTTGAGCGCCGGGGTGTCGCCTTAGGCATCTTCGGGGCTGCCTTCGGACTGGCAAGCATTATCGGGCCGAACCTCGGCGGTGCCATCGGTCAATACATTGGCTGGCCGTTCATCTTCCTGGCCAACCTCCCGTTTGTCGCCGTCGCACTGGCCCTGACCCACCGGGCTCCCGCCTCCGAGACCACGTTTCGCGCCCTTCCCGATTGGATTGGTGGACTGGCCTTTGCGGCCGCCCTTGCCGCGGTGCTGTTGGTCCTGGCCACGAGCGGCACCACCCGAGACCTGGCTGCCGTCTGCAGCGTTCTCTTGGTCGCGGCCTTCGTCCTCCGCCAGCATCAAACGGCCATCCCCTTCATCGATCCCGTTCCACTGCGTCGGCTTTCTGGAATCGCCCTCATGGTCGGCGCCGTCGGCATCGGCATCGACATGTCGGCATCCGTCTTCGTCCCGACACTCGCCCAGCAGGTGCTCCACTTCTCCGTCTTCGGTTCCGGTCTAGCCCTGATGCCGGCTGCATTCTCCGGGGCCATTCTCGCGGGTGTTGGAGGCTTGCTGGTCGACCGTGTCGGCCCCCGCATCGTCCTGCAGACTGGCCTCGCGGCAGGCGTCATCGGCGGCATCCTGCTCGGTCTGCCCCACCTATCGCTCGCGGTCTTCATCCTGGCCATGGTCGCGTTCGGACTCGCCGTCGCGTTCACCATGGGCGCACCACTGAATCGGTTGGCACTCGCGCTCTATCGAGATGACCAATCCGCCGAGGCCCTGTCGCTGGTCGCCGTCTTTCGATCCGCAGGCCTTGCGGCTGGCCCCATCCTCCTGACCGTTGCCTCCCGATGGCACTCCTTTCAGGGGATGTTCGGCGCGGTCGCCGTCATCTCCGCCTTGGCCACGGTCATCTACTTCCTGGTGCCCAACGTGCGCCCTGTCGCCCGAACCCGTGCCGCAAAAACAGCATAAAAAGGCCCACCCCTCTCCGGGGGTGGGCCTTTGGCACTTCGGTGATCAGGACTTCCCTGCAGCCGCCATCGTCGCCGGCACCCACTTCGCAAAATCCGCCAAGTGCGCCCAGTATGCCTCGTAGCCCATGAGCAGGAACAGCACCGCCGACGCAATGAGCAAGAGCGCTGCCACAATCGCAATCCAGCGGTGGTCACGGAACTGGATCGCCGGAAGCGTGAGGATACCACCAATGCCCGCAGCGACGAAGGCAAGCATCGTCAGAAACGGCGCGGAACCCATGGCGAGGTTATCGATCCGAATGCCCACCACGATCGCGATCACGCCACCGAACGCACCGAAAAGGGCCGGAATCAGCGGCTCCCACTTCATCGCCAAGGTAATCGCGGCCGCCAGGAAGGTAATGCTCAGGTACAGGGCAGGCTCACCATACGCAATGTTGAAACTGCCGGGAAGTGGCCACGTGTACACGATATCCAGGGATGTGACAAGACCGAGGAGCCCTGCCGCAAAGAAACCAGCCGCCCAGGGAGCCCGTGTATCCGCTGCCGGGGATCGGTACAGGTAATCCGCCAGAATCACGAAACCGACCGCCATCCCCACCAGCATCACGGCCAGAAAATCGATAAACACCGTGCCCATCCCCCAGGAACCTGATTTGCGATGGACCCTTCTGTCCAACCGCAACATCGTTTTACATCCGGCGTACGCTGCGCACCACGATCCATTGTCGCGAAGTCGGGTATCGCATTGGGGTCGCTCCATGGGCTGGATGGTCCATCCACCATATGTCCGACCGACCACGACGTGGTCCCCCCTTGGGTATCGCTCGGCAATCGCGGCACCGACCGACATGCCGGGGCCCATCCCTGGGGTAACCGCAACGTCCGGGAGGGGTGGCAGCAGATCACACCTCCATAACGGCACGTCGGTGTCCCCGTGGCTCGCCAGGGTATCACACGCCAAGGCAATGGTTTTGTATGGCTGAGCAACACTGAAGACGGGAGCCGTCCCGAACGCGGTTCGCCGTGCAACCCCTCCAAGCCCTGCATCGGGATCGCCCCTCCTTCACCGCCTTGGTGCAAACCGCCAAGGCTTCCGTGACGCAAGTAACCGTCGCGCCCCTACCCACACCCCGAGGATCAACCCGCGCGTGTGCAAACGATGTTCCACCCGTTGCCCGTTCGGCCACGCGAGCAACCCGTGTTGCTGCAGATCGGTGCTATCCAACGGTTCCGATTTCCGCATCGCGCCCACTGTACCGCTCGCCGGCCGCACCCACGCGTCCGACAACCTAGAGCACCTTCATTTCCATGATCGGTCCAGTAGTAGGGTAGGGCCCGGCGTTGCCGCCAGCGCCCCCCCATCGCACCGTACGTGCCGTTCTCCGGCATACGGCGCACCGATGCCCTTTCACCGTTGTGCTGTCGCAGGACTCCCGTAGCGCACGGTCCCCACGAGCTGGTAGAGCCGTTCCTGTTCTTATAGTCTTTTATTTCCGGCTACTGCCGGTTTCCTATTGGAACGTTCCTGCTTCGCAGCAGCCGGTTTCACCAGG
>JAJYVN010000127.1 GCA_021791995.1 Bacillota bacterium | reverse complement strand
AGCATGCCGCCGGCACCGAACGACGCGCCGGAGGCAATCGTCAGGCGCTCCAGCAGAGTGACCGTCACACCACGGCGGGCAAGCTCGAGCGCAATCGCACAGCCGATGACGCCGCCCCCGACCACCACCACATCTGCCCTACTCAATGCGGGGCACCCCAACGGTGGTCGTCGACGGAACAGCATCCTCGACGCGCGGAATCCGTCCCGCCCGGCGCCCTAGATAGCCCGCTCGCACCGCCAAGGCCATCGCTTGTGCCATCGCCACCGGATCACCCGCGCGGGCGATCGCGGTGTTGACCAGAACCGCATCCGCACCTGCTTCCATCGCCAATGCCGCATCGGAGGGCGATCCAATCCCCGCGTCCACCACGACGGGAACGTGGACGCGAGAGGCGATGCGGCGAATCGCCGCTGTGTCCATGACCCCTTGCCCGCTACCGATGGGAGAGGCAAGCGGCATCACCGTCGCCGCCCCTGCCTCCTCGAGGTGGCGGGCCGCCACGGGATCCGGTGCCGTGTACGGCAGGACAACGAAGCCACGACGCACCAACTCCTGCGTCGCAATTACGGTCGCCGCAACGTCGGGCCACAGGCTTTGCTGGTCCCCGATAACCTCGAGTTTGACCCAATTGGTACCCGTCGCGGCGCGTCCGAGTTCGGCGATATGGATCGCTTCCTCGGCCGTGTGCGCCCCGGCCGTGTTAGGGAGCAGGCGATAGCGGCTTGTATCCAGTTCCTGCAGGAGCGAGCGCCCTCCGAGGTCCAGGTCAAAGTAGCGGACCGCGACGGTCACCAATTCAGCTTCCGCCGCCGCCAAGGCCTCCACCATGACGTGGGCAGTGGGGAACTTTCCGGTGCCACAGATCAGGCGACTGTGAAAGGAGACCCCCGCAATTTCCAGGGGCTCCATCGCAACGTCTCCCCCCCCCGCCACGACGTGCACAACCTCGACGCGGTCTCCCTCAACCGGTACGACCTGTGACCAGTGTTCGCGACGGATCAACTCGTGGTTCAGCGCAACCACCACCGATTCCGGACGTATGCCGCGAGCCGTGAGGTACTCCAACAGGCATTGGCCGCAGGACCACTCCGCTGGCTTGCCATTGACCTCGATACGAATCGTCCCTGCCACCGCTACCACTCCCTCCAACGAATTCGCAACGGATGACGGGGCCGAACACCCACACGCCCCATTGCCTCTCCAAACCCCGCCGCGGCACGTTCCGGGTCGGGGGCATCCATGAGCGCTCTAATGACCGCAACCCCCGCGCAGCCCGCCTCAAGCACGGATGCCACATTATCCGGTTGGATGCCGCCAATCGCCAGGACAGGGATCTCCACCGCCGCCACCACCTCCGCGAGCGCCGCAGGGCCACGCCCCGGAAGTCCCGGCTTACTGTCGCTCGCAAAGATGTGGCCGAAGGTCACATAGTCGGCTCCGGCAGAAGCGGCCGCGCGAGCCTCTTCGACACTGTGCACCGATACCCCAACCACCCATCCCTCGGCCGAAGGGAGCATCCGACGTGCCAATGCAGGCGGAAGGGAATCACTAGGGAGATGAACACCGGCGACCTCCGCGAGGCGCGCGACGTCCACCCGGTCATTGACAACGACCGCGGCGCCACCGTCGGCGGCACTCTGTGCCTCCCGAACCGATCGCCATAGCGCCGACGCCGGCCGGCCCTTCTCCCGGACTTGGATAACGTCCACGCCGCCGCGAACAGCTGCAGCGAGGACGGGCTCCAGCGGCGCGTCGCCGCGCCGTTCGGTAATCAGCTGCAGCACGAACCCCCCGACCATGCGTTCCCTCCAAACACAGAAACGCCGTCAACCCACGGAATGGATTGACGGCGGTAGCGCCAATCATCGCTACCGAAACACGTCCACAGGGTCGTGGTCGACCCATCGGCAAGGTATCAGGAAGGAACAACCGCGTCAAGCCTCAACCGAGGACAGCGAGGGAGGAGACCACATAGGTGGGACGCACCAGGCTCCGCTCCAGATCCTCCCGACGCGTGACACCGCTTAGGACCAGCGCCGTGCGCATGCCCGCAACCTGCCCCATGACCATATCCGTCTCCAAACGGTCCCCCACCAAGAGGCAATCCTCCATCGGCAACCGCAGGCGCTCCATCGCCGCTTCCAGCATGCGCGGCGACGGCTTACCCGCCACCCATGAACAGCCGACGCCACTACAGGCCTCCAGCGCAGCGATGGTGGCGCCCGCATCCGGAAGCTCCCCCCCCGGCATAGGGCAGGTGCGGTCAGGGTTAGTCGCTACAAGGTGCGCACCCGCGCGAATACACCGCAACGCCATCACCAAATGCTCATAGTGGAGGTTACGGTCCCAGGATGCGACGACATAGTCGGCAGGCGGGCCATCAACGGGGACGAGGCCGCGCCGAACCACCGCCTCACGGACGGGGTCCTCCGCAATCAAGTACAGTCGGGCGCCCGGTGCCTCCTCCGCCAGACGCGACGCCAACGCGGCGGGGGAAGACAGCACATCCGCCGACGTGGCCGGGATGCCAAGCCGGGTCAACTTCGTAGCGTACGCATCGGGCCGCTCAATCGGCTTGTTCGATAGGAACAGAACGCGCGCACCCCGAGCGCGCATGGCCGCAATTGCCTCGGCTGCGCCGGGAATTGCATCCTCCCCCAGATAGACCGTACCGTCGAGGTCCAGGACGTAGCCAGCAAACTCCTTGATGTGCAATGCGTCCCTCCATGCTTCAGTCCGTGCACTGGCCCGTTGCCGCAAAGAGGCTAACCACCTGTTTTGCCGCGGGATGACATGGCTGTGGTTTGCGCACCAAAGCGTCCCATGTGCTTACCGGACCGTGGATCGCCGCTGCGGCCGCTAGGATGCGCACCGCACCCGATTCCGTCAAAAGGGACTGCGGGGAAGTGGGCGGCGGCCCGTTCCAATTGGCCGCGATCATTCCCGTTTGAGGGTCCCGCGCCGTACTCCAGGCCATCGAGGCACTGGTATCGATCAGCTTGGCGATCGTCGGATCTGGATCCACGCGATACAGCAGGACAAGATTGTCCGCCAGCACCCCATTGAACTCGGCCTGGTCGACCAAGACCCCGTCGCTCTGAACCAGGGACGATGAGTTATCCGTGAAATAGAAGGTCTGCCGCGCCTGGTTCAGGTAGGACTGCTTGTGCGTCACCTCATAGAGGAGGGTCGCTGCACCAATCACCGTCCCCTGATTGTATGTATACAGGGCATGATTGACAGAACCGCCATTATCGATCCCGTCGTAGACTTCCCCCGTCGACGGATTGACGAGCGTGGACACTTCCCACTTGTAGATCTTCTCCGCCCACTGCAAGTATGTCACCTGGTGTGTATCCAGGTACAAATACACGGCGAGCTCTGTGGCAGGTCCGTTGGCTGGGGTATTGCGATACTGCCGTGCATCGCTCCAGAAGAGCCCCCCACCATTGGGATCCCAACCGGATTCTTCATAGCGAAACACGGCTTCCGCCTGCGTGAGGTCCTGTGGATCCTTCGTCAAACGATAGGCATAGATCAGATCAAGACCCGCCCAGGCATTGTCGTCGAAGTACTTGGTGGTGTTCGGGCCTCCGTGTACCGCCGGCGAGTAACCCGGAACGGGTGCCTGTGCATCCCAGTACTCGTCCATGTGCGCAACGAGCGTTTTGATCTGGGGTAAAAAGCGTGATCCGCCCGGCAGTAACGCAACTTCTTCCAATCCGTCCAGCGCCCACGAATAATCCCACATGTCCGTCGGAGTGAACGAAACTTCAGAGAAGATCGAGGAGCCACTACCATTCTCCCCCTGGGTGGTAGTCAAGAGCCCTTGCCCGCTGTTGTAAAATTCGTTCAGCATCGCGCTCGCCGTCGCGACCGCGCGATCCCCCATCGAGTGCTGCCGTGCCTCCACGCGAACGATGCCCACGGCCAACAAGACAACGGCGATCAGAACCACGCCGACCACCGCTCGAAGCCACCAGGCGCGCATCGATCTCCCCCTACAGGCGGTCGAGATAGGCAACGACCAAGCATAGCGTGAACAGCGCAATTGCCAACGCAACGGTCAAACGCGAAAGGAATGTGTCAAACCCCTTGCGTTTGCCAAAGATCTGCTCGGCTCCACCTCCGATGAACCCGGACAGACCAGCACTCCTGCCCGACTGCAAGAGAATCACACCGATCAGCGACACACAGACAACAGCCAACACAATCTCCAGCGCGATCTTCACGCCAAGCACCCTCCAAACGCCGCCTCAAGGACGGACGGCGCCGGCCAAGGCCGACCGCCCGGCATATCTCGCCTGGTCCGCGAGCTGGTCGGCAATCCGCAATAACGCATTATACTTCGCCACGCGCTCCCCGCGCGCAGGGGCTCCGGTCTTGATCTGTCCACAACCCGTCGCGACCGCCAGATGCGCAATTGTTACATCGTCCGTTTCACCCGAGCGGTGGGAGACAATCGCTCGGTAACCACCCGTGCGCGCCGTCTCAATCGTCCGCCACGTCTCGGTCAGTGTGCCGATCTGGTTGGGCTTGATCAGCACCGCATTGGCCGCGCCGCACTCCATCCCGCGGCGAACTGCTTCCGCGTCCGTAACAAACAGATCATCGCCCACTAACTGCACGCGGCCACCCAGCTTCTCGGTGAGCGCGACCCATCCGGACCAGTCGGATTCACCCAGACCATCCTCCAGCGATACCAGGGGGAAGCGCTCCGACCACTCGCTGTACAACTCGATCATCCCAGCGGCAGACAGCGTCCTGCCTTCAAATCGGTAGAGACCATCCTCCCCGACGAAGGAACTCGCCGCCGGATCCAGTGCCAAAAAGATCTGTCGGCCGGGTTCGTAGCCAGCGGCCTCAATGGCCTCCACGAGAAAGAGCAGGGCTTCCTCGCTGCGATTGAGCGCCGGGGCGAACCCGCCCTCATCCCCCACACCTGTTGCAAGCCCGCGGGCGTGCAGCAGGCGATGCAGTGTGTGATAAACATCCACAGCGGCACGAAGCGCGGCGGGGAAGTCCTCGAACCCAGAGGGAACAATCATGAACTCTTGGATGTCGAGCGGGTTGTCTGCATGCTGCCCCCCATTGATCACGTTCAGGAGCGGCACGGGAAGCACGCGCGCCATCGCCCCGCCCAGATAGCGCCAAAGCGGTTGGCGCGCCTCAGCCGCGGCGGCAGACGCCACAGCGAGGGAGACCCCCAGAATGGCGTTGGCGCCAAGCCGGCCCTTGTTCGGCGTCCCGTCCAACTCGCAAAGCCTCTCGTCGACGCGCGCCTGTTCCTCACATGGAATGGTGTGGCAACCAGGCCCGAGAATCTGGTTCACGTGGTCGACGGCACGTTGCACGCCCTTTCCCCGATAGCGTGCTGCATCACCATCGCGCAGCTCGACCGCCTCACGTGTTCCAGTCGAGGCCCCAGAAGGGACCGCCGCTCGCGCCGTCGTCCCGTCGACCAGGGTGACCTCGACTTCCAGCGTCGGATTCCCGCGAGAATCCAGAATCTCCCTCCCATAAACTCGGCTAATACGACTCACAGCGATCCTCCTCCCGCGACTTGCAACAAGCTCCGGCCGTCCATGACCGCCGGAGTCTCCAGGCCCAACAATGCCAACAAGGTGGGACCGACATCCGCCAGCCGACCGCCCGACCGTAGGGGCGCGTCTCGGCCGACCAGCACACACGGTACTGGGTTGGTCGTGTGTGCGGTGTGCGGGGCACCGGTCACCGAATCGATCATGCACTCCGCGTTGCCGTGATCGGCTAAGACCAGTGCGGTTCCCTTACGGTCGGCAACGGCGGAAAGCACCTCGGCCAATCCGCGGTCGGCTGCCTCGACCGCCCGGCGCGCGGCGTCCGGGTCCCCCGTATGCCCCACCATGTCCGGATTGGCGAAGTTGATCACCACAAACCCGAACTCCCCTGCGGCAACAGCATGGGCACAAGCGCGAGCCACCGCGGCGGCGCTCATCTCCGGCTGGAGGTCGTAGGTCGCAACCTTGGGAGACGGGATGAGGATCCGCTCCTCGCCCCACAGCGTCTCTTCGACGCCGCCGTTGAAGAAATAGGTGACATGCGCATACTTTTCGGTCTCCGCGATGCGCAATTGCCGCACGCCGGCCGCAGACACCACCTCTCCGACCGTCATACGGAGGTCAGCCGGAGGGAAGGCAAACGGCAGGTGCCCCGACTCGCTGTACTGCGCCATTCCCACCAGCAGACGCACCGATGGGAAAGGACGCGCAATGGCTTGGAGATTGGGGTCGGTCAGTGCCGCAACGATCTGGCGCATGCGGTCGGCACGCCAGTTAAAGGTGAGCACCACATCCTGGGCACGAATGGTCCCGAGCGGGACACCGTCCGTGTCGACCAATACCGTTGGAGTGATAAACTCATCCGTCTCGCCGCCAACGCTATCGGCATCCCGCCCTGGCATGGGACGCTGGGCAGCCATGGCCAAAGCTTCCCGGAAGTCGACTGCACGGGGCCCCTCCCCCGTCACCATCGCACGATAGGCCTTCTCCGTGCGCTCCCACCGTTGGTCGCGGTCCATCGCGTAGTAGCGACCGGAGACGGATGCCAACCGACCGACGCCCCGTTGGTGCATGTCACCAACAATCTGCTCCAAAAAGCCAGCAGCGCTGTTCGGCGGAGTGTCACGCCCGTCCGTGATCGCGTGCACACACACATCCTGCAAGTCCTCCCGCTTGGCCCACGCCAGCAGGGCCTGCAGGTGTCGAAGAGAGGAGTGGATCCCGCCTTCGGAGCAGAGCCCCACCAGATGCAGCCGCCCGCCCCGCGCGGCCGCCGCAGCCTGTCCAAACGCCGCATTGCGAAAGAAGCTACCATCCGCGATGGCGTCGTCGATCCGCACCAGATACTGCCGCACAACCCGGCCCGCACCCAGATTCATATGGCCCACTTCCGAGTTGCCCATCTGCCCTGCGGGCAACCCCACATCCCGACCGGAGGCAGTGAGTTGCGTGTGCGGCCAGCGAGACCAAATGGCATCCATGGTAGGCGTCGAAGCCTGGGTGACTGCGTTGCCCACGCCGGGCGGCGCGAGCCCCCAACCATCCAGAATGATCAGCACGACGGGTCGCGACATGGTCAGCGCGCCACCTTTCCTGCCGCCAGAGCAATGGCACTGAACGCCTCCGGGTCGAGCGACGCGCCACCAACGAGCGCACCCGATGCCCCGCCCTCGGTCCAAAACCCCTTGCAGTTGGCAGCCGTGACGCTGCCGCCGTACAGCAGTGCAACGCGCGTGGCGGCCTCCGCGCCCCACAACCGCTTCAACTCCGCCGAAATCGCCTCCAAGCCCTGCGCACAGTCCACGGGCGCCGCCGCGAGCCCGGTCCCAATCGCCCAGATCGGCTCATAGGCGACGGTCAGGGAAGCGACGGGAACAGGACCATGCGTCAAGGGATCGCACAACGCCAACCGTACCTGTGCACCGAGTCGACGCACCGTCATTCCGGCCTTGCGCTCAGGAGTCGACTCGCCCACACAGAGGATGGGGTGCAGCCCGACGCGCCAGCAGGCCTGCAACTTCCGCGCAACAATCTCATCGGTTTCGGCATCATAACGCCGACGCTCCGAGTGACCGATGATGACGTAGCGGCAGCCGACCTCCGCCAGCATCTCGGCCGAAATGCTTCCGGTATAGGCACCGCGGGACTCCCAGTGCGTATCCTGCGCTCCCAGTTGGAGCACGGAACCCCTGAGCTCTTCGGCAGCATCCGCCAGGGATGTGAAGGGAGGACAGATCACAACCTCCACACCGGGAACCGGATCCGCCAGACGAGCCTTCAACGCGCCAAGCCAGCGGCGGCTCTCCTGTCGCATGCCGTTCATCTTCCAGTTACCCACGATCAATCGGCCCATGCCGGCATCCCCCTCCCAAGTGGCATGCGTGATCCAGGGCAGCTCGGCGGATCCGCGCCTTCAGGCGACACGTGGGTTCAGACACGCGATACCCGGTAACTCTCGCCCCTCGAGGAACTCCAGCGACGCCCCGCCACCCGTGCTGAGGTGGCCAATGCGCTGTGTCATTCCCAATCGTTTCACGGCCGCGATCGAGTCGCCGCCACCGACCACCGTGGTGCCCGGACAGTCCGCTACCGCTTGTGCGACGCCCGCTGTACCATGGGCGAAGTTGGGCCACTCGGCCACGCCCAGAGGGCCATTCCAGAACACCGTTCGCGCTCCTGCAATCGCCTCCGCAAAGCGGTGGACCGTCTCCGGCCCAATATCCAGCGCCATCCAGTCGGACGGTATCGCGTCGACGGGCACCGTCCGGTGCTCCGCCGTTTCCAGGAAGTTCGCGGCCACCTCCAGATCGGTGGGCAGCAAGACCTCGATCCCGCGATCCTTGGCCTCACTCAGGATTGCGGATGCCGCCGGTAGCTGGTCTCGCTCCACAAGCGAGTTGCCCATGGCAAAGCCCTGGGCGGCGAGAAAGGTATTGGCCATACCGCCTCCAATGAGCAGCCGGTCCACGAGACGAAGGAGGTTGTGCAGGACGGCTAACTTATCGG
>JAJYVN010000126.1 GCA_021791995.1 Bacillota bacterium | reverse complement strand
GGGCAAGACGACCACCGCGGGGAAGCTGAGTGCCCAACTGGTCCGGGAAGGCAAACGGGTGCTCCTGGCGGCGGGGGATACCTTTCGTGCCGCTGCGGCAGATCAGTTGGCGATCTGGGCCGAGCGCAGTGGAGCGGACCTCGTTCGTCACCAACCGGGTGGAGATCCTGGGGCGGTGGTCTACGATGCGATCTCGGCAGGGATCCGCCGGGGAGCGGATGTTGTCATCTGTGACACCGCTGGCCGGCTGCATAACAAGTCCAACCTGATGGCGGAATTGCAGAAGGTGGTTCGCGTGGCGAATCGGGCCTGCCCGGGTGCCCCCCATGAGACGCTGCTGGTGTTGGATGCTACCACGGGGCAGAACGGGTTGCAGCAGGCCCGCGTCTTTGGGGAAGCAACACCGCTCAGTGGCATCGTCCTCACCAAGCTGGACGGAACCGCACGGGGTGGTATCGTTCTGGCGATTCACCGCACCTTCCATCTTCCGCTCCTCTATGTGGGTGTGGGGGAGGCCATCGAGGATCTCGAACCGTTCGACCCGTCAGGGTTTGCCAATGGCCTTTTGCGCACCGAGTGATGCGAAGTGGTGGGGACACGGCGGGACCGTGAGGCGCCTTGCGCCTCACGGTTGTGCGGGCGGGGAGAGTGGGCGAGGCGATCGGATGGTTCTGGGTAGCAGGCCGTCCCAGGAGGCCGAGACCATGATCCCGCAGGAGATATGTGCGGGGCCCGGCGGCCGAGGCAGAAGACGACGGTGGGGGTCCGATCGGCCTGCGCACAAACCATTGGTTTGCGGGGACCCCTCGCTGCAAACTCCACTATTGTTTTCGTCGATTGGCGGCGGATTTTGAGGGTTGCTCGGGGACAGAATGTGGCAGGTTGCCGTCAAGCGGCTTCTGTTCCGGTACGGCAGGCCCCTTCGTCTTGCTCAGCCGACCTCACCGCATCAGTCCGCGCAATGCTTCCAGGATTGCACTGGGTGAGGGGGGACAGCCCGGGATGTGCAGGTCGCTCGGAAGAACGCCATCGACGCCGCTTCCTGCCG
Source organism: Bacillota bacterium (assembly GCA_021791995.1). Lineage (GTDB taxonomy): Bacteria > Bacillota > Sulfobacillia > RBS10-35 > JAJYVN01 > JAJYVN01. The sequence goes on along the minus strand of JAJYVN010000126.1, from coordinate 7,641 downwards.
CGTAGCTTCCCGCAAAGGGGCAGCGCCCTGCTGCGCAGTCCCCGACGCTGACGACGGTCCGCGGTTCTCCGACGGCCGCTGCGGTCGTTTGGAGGGCCTCCCGCATCTGTCGGGTGACGGGCCCAGAAACCGTCAGAACATCAGCGTGGCGCGGTGATGCCACGATATCAATCCCATAGCGCTGTGCGTCGTATACGGGATTGAGGAGTGCGGCGATCTCCGATTCGCAGCCGTTGCAGCTCCCTGCATCTACGTGACGCACCTGCAGCGAGCGGCGGAGGAGTCGTGCTGGCCTGGTCATGGTCGTTTGTTCCCTTCCTGGTTCCGGTTAGCGGTCACAACAGGCGTAGCAGAGTTCAAAGCTCTTGTTGATCAACGGAAAGTCACCGATCAGGTTTCCGGGCACGGCCTCGGCCAAGAGCGGCCAGTTGGCGAACGACGCCGAGCGGATGCGATAGCGCCAGATACGCCCCTGACGAAGCTCCAGATAGTGGACATTAGCGCCGCGTGGGGATTCGTTGCAACCGACGCCGATGCCATGGGCCTCCTCCGCTCCCTCCGGTGCGTGCGTCGTGATCGGCCCGTGCGGCAGACGGACGAGTAGGTGGTCGAGGAGCGCGAAGCTCACGACGGCTTCCCGCAGCCGAACGCGTAGGCGCGACAGCACATCCCCCGCCGACTCGGTGACCACTTCAGGAGCAAGGTCGTGGTAGGCCAGAGTCGGCCGGTCCTTTCGAAGATCCCACCCAACCGAACTGGCTCGAGCGGAAGGCCCCACGGCCCCGAGGTCGCGCGCGGTCGATGGGGAGAGCACCCCAGTGCCCTGTGCCCGATCCATGAAGCCGGGATGCCGCAAGAGTCGTTGTCCGAGGCGCTCAACAAGCGGGCGGATTTGCTGCAGTTCCTGTCGTAACCGGTCGATGTCCGCTGTGGTCAGATCGCGGCAGACGCCGCCCGGACGGATGGTTCCAAAGAGGTAGCGGTGTCCGAACAGTTCACCCTGAAGACGAAGCATACGCTCTTTCAGGACGGTTCCCTCCATGGATGCGACGGCATAGCTCGCCCCCGCAGGGATTGCCGCGATGTCGTTGATGTGGTTATACAGCCGTTCGCACTCCAGCAGAATGGTGCGTAGATAGGCTCCGCGGGGGGGAATCTCCCATTCCACCAACTGCTCAATCGCCTCAGCAAGAGCGGCCTGATGCGACGCGGAGCAGCAGGCACAGGTGCGTTCCACCGTGGTCCCCGCGTCCGACCAGTGGAGGCCTTCCAGGGTCTTTTCGATCCCGCGGTGCTTCCAAAAGAGTCGTAGATCCAGATGCAGGACGCTCTCTCCCATGGTACTGAAGGCAAAGTGTCCGCTTTCGATGATCCCAGCATGCACGGGGCCGACCGGGATCCGTACGACCCCTTCCCCCTCGGCCACGAGCGGCGACCAGTCCTGGCCCTTGCTTTTCGGCGGCTGTATATCCCACGGTACATCCTTGCGCAAGGGATACAGCTCGTTCGGCCAGTTGTCGGGGAGCACAAGCCGTCGTGGGTCCGGATGACCGAGCGGCACCACCCCAAAGAGATCGTGGGCCTCCCGTTCATCCCAGTGCACGGCCGGAAGCAGCGGTACCAGGGACGGGATCTCTGGACGGTTGCCCGAGAGGTGGACACGAAGCAGTTCAAGACCCGGTTGTCCCGGGCGATAGAAGACATGGTCCAAACGGAACCCGCCATTGGTGTCCCGGTCATCCGCCACCACCGTGGTGAGGTGACGGTACTCAGATCCGATCCGTTGCGCGACGGTGGCGTGGAGGGCCTCCGCATCGAGCCTGGTGACACATAGGGCTGCGCTCATCGTGCACCCCCTCCCAGTGCCAATGCGCTGGCGGCCTCGAGACCACGGGCGAGGATTGCGGGTGCCCACAGGCCCACAACAATGGTCAGGGCTGCGGGCAAAGCCAGAACCGCGATATCGAGCACCGGAACGCGGTGGAGGCCCGTGCGAGCAGATCGACCCAGAGCGGTACCTCCGGCGTGATAGAAGAGGCCCGCAAAGGTCAGTGCGAGCAGGAACAGGAAACCAAGGCCGAGCACTGTGTTTTGGGCAAAGGTCGCTCGAATGATGGCTAGTTCGGGAAAGAACATGCCAAAGGGCGGCAATCCGCCCAGGGTGAGGACACCGAACAGCAACGCGGCACCGCTCGTGGGTGTCCCTACCCCCAGTGACCGCAGGCGCAAGAGACGCTGTGTGCCGGCATCGTGCACGATCCGCCCTGCCGTAAAGAACAATCCCGACTTGGTTAGCGCGTGTACGACCAGCTGCAGGATCGCGCCGAGCGCCGCCAGGGGTACGTGCAGCCCAAACCCGACCGCCATGACACCGATCTGTTCGATGCTCGAATAGGCGAGGAGGCGCTTGAGGTCGCTCTGCAGGATCAAAAACGGCGTGGCGACCATGATGGAGAGGATTCCGGCACCCAGAAGGAGATGATCGGGGAAGGCCGCCCCGGTCGCGGCGGCGGTTACGTCCGCGACGCGGACTAGGGTGCACAGCACCACCGCTAGGAGCACTCCCGAGAGCAACGCGCTGACAGGGGCGGGTGCCTCACTATGGGCGTCGGGGAGCCAGGCATGGAGGGGGGCCAGGCCTGCTTTCGTACCGAAGCCAACCAGTGCAAAGAGATAGGCAAGTTTGATTGGGCCGGTCGGGAAGTGGGGCGCCGCCGCCGTTAGGGAGGTCCAGTTCAGAGCGCCCAGTCCACCCGCTCCTCCCAGCGCATACAGCAGGATCACGGTGGCAAGGGCCAGGGCCAACCCGACGCTGCAGAGGACAACATACTTCCAGGCTGCCTCGATGGCCCGGGGTGTACCGGAGGATCCGACGAGCACGGCGGAGGTGATGGTGGTTAGCTCGATGGCGACCCATGATAGTCCCAAGTTCCCCGACGCCGCGGCGGTCAAGAGGCTCGCCAAGAATGCCTGCTGCCAGAAGAAGTAAATGCGCACGCGGCGGATGCCGCGTCCGAGCATGACCAGGTCCGCATTGGAGGAGCGCAGTTCATCCCGCCAGTAGTGGAGGGATTCTACGGTCGAAAGTACCCCCACCAGGTCCACAATGCCGAGGAGGAGCCGACCGAGTGCGTCCGGTCCTCCGAGCACGGTAGCCACCGGGGTGCGCAGAATGACCCACGTAGCGACGACTGACGTGGCCGTTGTACCGACCGCCAGGACCCAACCGAGACTCCGAGCGGTGCGGCAGAGCAGCGTCCCGATTCCGCATCCAAGGGGTATGAGACACACCAAGATCCACGCAGACGTCACGGTTATCCCCTCAATTGTTGCAGTTCGTCAACGTGTAGCGGCAGGTGCAAGCGATGCACGTGGTGCGAAAGCCAGGCCAGCACGAATACCACGAGCAAAAGGTCAACCGCGGCACCGAGCTCCAAGGCAGCGGGGAGGCCCCCTGTCAGCGCAAGGCCCACGCAGTAGAGGCCGTTTTCGATGGCAACCAGATGGATGACCTGGCCCAAGAGAAGCCTCCCGGTCACCATTCCCGCCAGTCCCAGGAGCAGCACCGTTAGAGCGGTTCCGAGCAGTACGGCATGATCCGCCTTGAGGCCGGCCGAAAAGGTTGGGAGCGTGATCCGCACCAAGAGTACGATTACCGCGCCGAGGATCCATGCCCAGGGGGCCCAGTCCACGGCATCAGCCGTTTGGGTGCGGCGGGTGACCCAGATCAGGACCAGTGGAATGCCCACCACTTTGGTGATGCCGATGACGGCCACCGCTACCCACGCCCCTGGTCCGTGGGATACCACGACGGCTAGAGCTGCCACCGCAGCTGCCTGCGCGGCCAAAAGCCCAATGCTCCACGCCGCGGGACGGACGACGAGCAGGGCCAACGAAAGGACGACCAGCGCATCGGCTAGGGCATCGAGTACGCCTCCCGGCATCTTCAGCGCCCCCCCCATAGCTGCAAGGCCGCGGCAGCGGATGATAGGATCACGGCAGTGCCGAGGTAGGCGGGGAGTCGGAAGAAACGCAGTTTGGCCGAAACCGACTCCGCAACCGCCAGACCGAACGCTGCCGCAAACCAGAGGAGGATACTGATACCCACCTGCGCCAGCGGTCCACCCCACCGCCAGGGCAAGAGGAGATCGGTGACCATGGCCACGAGCAAGAGCTGCTTGACCATTTGTGCGAGGGAGGCCATCGCGAGCTGTGGCCCGGAGTATTCTAAGAGCATTGCCTCGTGGATCATGGTCAGCTCCAGATGGGTATCCGGATTGTCGACCGGCAGCCGACCCGTTTCCGCGAGACAGACGATGACGGCGGCGACCAGGGCGAAGAAGCGGACAAGGTCGAGCGGGGCAATCGAGGCGGACGCAGTGATCAGCATTGCCCAGGACGTCCCACCGGCCATGAGCATCCAAGGCAGGGCGATCGCAAAGAGTGCGGGTTCGACCATGGCCCCGACGGTGACCTCACGACTGCTGCCGAGCCCGCCGAAGGGGGTAGCGGTGTCCAGCGCGGCTAAGGCCAACACGAAGCGCTCCAGCGCCAAGAGTCCAACCACGATGATGAAATCGCCGCCCCAACCGACGGGGGCTGGGTACCAGAGAAGCGGGATTCCAATACCGGCGGCGAGCGCGATGGACAGCGCCAGGCGCGGCGCGGTGGCAAACAACCACGTGGACGCTTGCGGACGGAGATCCTGACGGCGCCAAAGCTTACGGAGCGTGAAGTATGGCTGCAGCACGGACGGACCGTGACGTCCCTGAAACGCGGCCTTCACCCGCTGGATGAAGCCGTTGACCAGAGGCGCCAGGCCGAGCAGCAGTCCCAGTTGCACCACCGCTTCTCCCCAGATACGCATGACTTGGATCCTCCTCCCTTCAATGGACAAATGCTAAAAGTAGAAGCAGCGTTGCGAGCATCAGCGCCAGATACAGACGTAGGGACCCCGATTGCAACTTCCGGCCCTGGCGGGATAGAGCCACGATGCCGGTGATGGCGGGTCGATAGATCCAACGCGAGAGCACATCGGTGGTGCCTCCTTCGTAGGAGACGCGCACGCGGAAGAAGGGATGGATCAGAGACTCCACGTGCACCGAGCGCACCGGGCGGTAGACCAAGCGGAAGATGGGGCGAAAGGGTTTGGCATATGCGGTGGCCGAGTATTGGTGCGCAGCGGTGAGCTCTCCGCCGCAGGCCCAGGGCGCGCGAATCTCGGTAGCCGATCGCCGTGCGCGGCTGGCTCCCAGCGCTAGGCTGACCACGGCACCGATCAGTGCGGCCAAAAGGGCGGCGCTGGCCGGATCCAGGTGCGCCCCTCGCCAAGGCAGCGAGACCAGGACGGCGTTGGTGGGACCGAGTGTCCCAATCCCATGGAGTGTCAAGCCGGCGATGTGTGCCAGGATGGGAGCGATCAGTCCAGGGGCCAGCCCAAGGATCACACAGAACCCCGCCAAGGCCAGCGCTGGTCCCGTCATGAACCCGGAGACCTCGTGAGCCTCGGCGGCCCGATCACTACGCGGTCGCCCCAGCAGACCGACACCGCTGACCTTGACGAAGCAGGCCGTGGCGAGCCCGCCGGTGAGAGCAAGGGCCAGGACACCCGTGGCGGCAGAGAGCGCAAGGACGAGACCGCCCCCTGCACCGAGGCGTACTAAGGACTCGTACGTGAGCCATTCACTGACGAACCCGTTCAGCGGAGGCAGACCGGCGATCGCGGCGGCCGCCACCAATGTGGAGGTGCTGGTCCAGGGCATGCGTCGCCACAGGCCCCCGAGGGCGTCCAGGTTACGTCCCGCGCCGGCATGCTGAATGGACCCGGCGTCGAGGAAGAGGGTGGTCTTGAAGAGGGCATGATTCACCGTGTGGTAGAGGGCGGCGGCCAGTGCAACGATGGACACCAAGGGAAGGTGTGCGTGCCAGCCCATCAAGGCCACACCAAGCCCAATGGTGATGATGCCGATGTTCTCCACGCTATGGAAGGCCAAGAGGCGCTTCAGATCGTGCTCTGCGAGTGCGTAGAGGACTCCAAGCACCGAGGAGAGAATGCCCAGGGCCATCACCACGAGTCCCCACCAGAGGGGGCCAGGGCCGAGGACAACAAACCACATCAGCACCATGCCATAGATAGCCACTTTCAGCATGACGCCCGACATCAGGCCCGAGATGTGCGACGGAGCCACCGGATGCGCTCGAGGTAGCCAGACGTGCAGGGGCACGAGCGCTGCCTTGCTGCCAAACCCGAGGAGCACCAAGAGAAAAACGGCGGAGCGGATACCGCTCGGCAACGTGGGAGCCTTTTCGGCCCAGACCGCAAACGCCATCGATCCCGTGTGGTTACTGAGCAGCGTAAATGCTGCCAACAGGCACAGGGCGCCGATGTGGGTCATCAATAGGTACACGTACCCGGACCGAAGAACGCCTGGCTCCTCCCGATCGACGATCACCAGTGCATACGATGTGAGGGACATCGCCTCCCAGACCACGAGGAAGGAGGCCATGTTGGCGGCAAAGCAGACCAGTGTCATGGAGGCCAAAAACAGTGGAGCGAAGACCAAAACCGTCCGGCGTTTGCTTGTTGGCAAGTGCTTGGCGTACGCGATGGCGTAGATGGTGGCAGCTGCGCCCAAGACACTCACCAATATCAGAAAGAGTGCCCCAAGCGGAGTGCTCACCCAGTGCAAGGAAAAGCCCGGCGGACCAAACGGGATACGCACGTTCAGATGCAATCCACGCACTCCCGCCACCGCCATGGTGACAAAGAGCGCCTCCGCCAGCAGGGAGAGGGCCGCCGACAGGTTGTCGGCGTATGCACCGAACGCGGCAGACAGGACGTAGGACAAGAGTCCAAGGGCGAAAAGCCAGGTCACGCACGCACCTGCCGACGCTTGCCGGGCTTACCCTGCGGGTGGTCTGCATCGTCGGCCGCAAGCGTTGTCTGCATGGAATCGAGCCGATGGGTGAAGATCTCGCGCAGCGCATCCAGAACCGTGAAGACCTCCTGGTCCCGCACGCTATACAGCACCGACAAGCCGGACTTCTGCGCCGTGACGATCCCCGCAGTGCGCAGCACGCTTAGGTGCTGCGAGACGTTCGCCACACCCGGGTCCAGCTGGGCTCCGATGTCCGTCACCGAAGACTCGCCCGCACGGAGAATCTCGAGGATGCGGATGCGTACTGGGTGGGCCAGTGCTTTGAGGTACCCCGCTTTGAACTGCTGCAACTCCCCGATGATGTCCGCCCCCCGGAGCGTGATTGTGTGACTATATCGCTCTGTCGTCAAGTGAGTATATAGCAGTTTTGTATGATAACAGCGCGTTCACGGGGGAGGTCGCAAACCCCAAGAGGAAAGAGTGTCAAGGGAGGCTGGCCATGGGGCGGGTACGAGTGGCCCCCTGACAGCCTCCCTTTGGATGGGAAACGGTATTTATGCCGAAGCCCATTCGGTGACTTGCGTGATGGCAAAGCTTGGGGTGGTGTCAACTGCTGCCCGATTTGCCTGACAAACTGCGACAACCGTTGTTCGTGCCGCCCCAATCCGGCTTGCGCCGGTTGCCCATGGTTCCCTCTCCCCTTGCGGAGAAGGAGTTGACCCGTCTGCGCGTGAGTTGGGTCGACGGGCTATTGGGAGTCGTC
>JAJYVN010000125.1 GCA_021791995.1 Bacillota bacterium | reverse complement strand
GGTGTCTTCGCCCACGCCACAGGCATCCCGTGTGTCCACGATGTCCCCGATGCGCCGGTCAACGCAGGTTACCAGCCCGTAATAAGCCGCACCCGCCCGCCGGACTTGCTCTGGGCTAAAACCCTCGAGGTCAAAGTGTTCGATGAGCCTCCGGTGGAAAGGGTGACTCCCGACCGGGAGCGCAGGTGCCCCGATCTTGTCGGGCCAGTACCGCGCAAACTCCTCCGGGGGTGCCACCAGCGGGAAGTGCGGTGAGATAAACGAGGCGCACACCGCAAACGGAGGTGCTCCCGACCCGAGTCGGCGCGCCCCAAGGAAATCCATGGTGGCGTCCCGCACCGACTCATCGTACGCAATGTTGATGGACCGCCCAGGGCCTGCACCTAGGACCCGTCGCCGCATCGGTGATGTTCCGGGAAGCACCTCTGGCATCTCCAAGGGCCGTCCGTCCTGCGGGCGCCACGGCGGAAGGTCACCGAGAGGCCCTCCTCCGTGAATCTCCGCCACTGGGCGGGAGCGAAACCCGTGCCGCTGGTCTGGTCCTTGGAAATGCATCTTGCCGATCAAGGCTGTTTCGTACCCGGCAGCCTCCAAGCGATGCGCCCAGGTCGGCTGATCGCTCGGTAATATCGCGCCGTTATCCCAAGCCTCCAGGTGGTGCACGTAACGGCCGGTCATGAACGACATTCGTGAAGGCACACACAGGGGAGAATTGCAATACGCATTCTCGAAGGTCACCCCTTCAGATGCCAGTCGGTCCAGGGACGGCGTGTATACCCCCGTGTCACCATATGGTCCGCTGATCTGCGGGTTGTGTTCATCGGTCATGATGATGAGCAGATTGGGCACTGAAGCCATGGCACATTCCCCCTTTTGATGACATGCAAGTCAGGAGGCCACCGGTTCCGAGCGCTCCCGCTCTCAAGTGCCTCCCGTCGGCCGGTCTGCGGCCTTTCGTTCCTTGGACGCTTCTTGCAACGCTTGGGCTGCCTTCGGAGAGCCGATGTGGAGCGTCTCGTACGCATGCCGCGGTGGGGGCGATACCAGTTAAGATTGGTGAACACGGGATTGGGACGGCCCTTCTGCCGCTCCCGCTACGCAATCCAATCCTGCATTCGCGCCTCGAGCAAGGCCACGACCTTGGGTCCCTGGTTTGCGACGTTGTGCAATTCAAGGGGATCAAGCACGAGGTTGTACAGTTCGGTCGTGGGCTTGAAGTGGAAGTCCGGTGCTTCCACTCCTGCATCCGCCAGCCATGTTTGCGCATCCAGGTAGTCTCGGTGATATAGGACTCGGAGACCCGTGGAAGGAGGCGCCCGTGCAAGAGCGGTGCAAGGCTCCACCCCGGCAACGGTATCTCGCTGCGCACCGCCAGCAGATCGAGAATCTTCGGCAGCACATCAGAAATGAGCGTCACATCGCCGATGCGCAAACCTCGTGGAACCCGGAGGGGGAAGCGGAGGATGCATGGTACGACCAGTGTGCAATCATACATGCCGGGGTGGTCAAAGTAGCATTCATGCTCATCGAGCGACTCGCCGTGATCCGCAGTGAAGACAATAAGGGTTGCCTCGTCGCTCCCCAGCGCCTGAACCCTCGCTAAGATGTTCTGCATGCACGCATCCATAGAAGCGACCGCGCCATCATATTGGGGCGCAACGTATTCGCTGTCGGTACACGCCTCTGGGATCCACGTCCGGAAGTTGTCCACAAACGGCTTGAACGCAAAGACACGCTCCGTCGACTGCTTGTCTGGATCGCGGCCGTCACCGCCGTAAAAGACACGCTCAAACGGTCCCGGCAGTAGGTAGGGTGCGTGCGGATCCATGTGTCGAAGGAATAGAAGGAACAGGGCCTCCTCGCGACTGAACCGGTCGAGCTCTGGGATAGCCGCGCCGTTCCGGTTCTCGGCCTTGGGGCTGCGGCCGCTGGCGTCAATCCCCCACCCCCCGTAGTCGAGGTACGGTTGAAAACCGCGCGCGGCAGGGTTGCCCGTAACACTGACACACGTGGTGTTGTAGCCCTGTTCCGCAAGGATCTCTGCCAATGTAGTCACGTGCGGACCTAGCCCCACCTTGTGACGGAGGCCAACTACATCGGTCCCGAAACAATCCATTCCGGTGAATAGGGATGCATAGGCCGCCGTCGTCAGCACGCTCGGGTTGAGATGCCGCTCGAACGGCACACCCTCAGTCGCAAAGGGATCCACAGGCGGTGTCGTCAACCGGTGATAACCGTAGACGCTCATGTGATCGCGGCATAAGCTATCCACACCGAAGACTATGACGTTGGGTCGCTTCCGGGTCAATCCGCCCCCCCCTGTCGTAATGCGCGAGGATCCCCGATCAGGCTTCGACCAACCGAGGTCGCGCGGGATGCATGACCCTCTCCCGCCGGTTCCACACCTCCACCGCATCCAGGAGGCGAACATGTTCCGCCCAGGGGACAAAGGGGTCGGCGGTCCGGTCCAGCCAGCGTCGCAGTTGCTGCCGCAGATCCGCCTGAACGTCGGCATACCCCGCATCGTCCACCAGGTTGTGCAACTGCATGGGATCCCGATCGTTATCAAACAGCAGCCACGGACCCTCCAGCCCCGCGGCGTAGGTGTACCGGGGCGTCCGCACACCGCGCCACTCCCCCTGGCCAATGTCGGCGGGGTGGTCCACCGGGATGGGGTTCAGCAGAAAGGCCGACGCCGGGCCGGCATCCTCCCGGCCGCGAGCGAAGGCCGACAGGTCCTGCCCCTGCACGCCGCCGGGGGAGTCCACCCCCAGTAGTCCGAGGATCGTCGGCAGCAGGTCGGCGGTCGTGATCAAAGCGGGTGACCTCTTTCCCGCCGGGATCGTCTCGGGTAGGCGCATGATCAGCGGCACACGGATCGCCTCATCGTACGGCTTCTGCTTCTCTACCAAGTCGTGGGAAAACAGCATGTCCCCGTGGTCCGAGGTAAAGACCACCAGCGTGTGCTCGGCGATGTGCAACTCATCGAGCAATGCCATCAGCCGCCCGAAATCCCGATCCAGCGCGGTGATGGCCGCGTAGTAATCAGCGAGCACCTGGCGCTCGGCATGCGGGGCATTGCCACGTAACGTCAAGGCTTCTGGGTTGTATCGCTGCCGGTCGGTTTCGGGAACAGCCCGATAGGGGGGATGGGGCGGCCCCCAGGACAGGAACAAAGCCCACGGTTCGGATCGCTGGGCACCGATGAAGTCCAGCGCAAGATCGGTTTGGCCGTCCGGTTCGTACCCGCTGATGGTGATCGCTTGCGGCAGGTCGCGGAAGTAGCGTGCTTGGAAGTAGGCGTGCGCGCAATTCCATGCGGCCCAGTATTCGAAACCGTGCCGCCGCGGTCCAGGCGGCGTAAATCCGTCGCGCGGAACCCCGTCCAGGTGCCATTTCCCGATGTACCCCGTCCGCCAACCGGCATTCGAGAGAATCTCCCCGAAGGTACGCTCCGTCTCGGGCAAGGGGAGATCGTTACTGGCCGCGCGATGGGCGAGCGGATAACGCCCTGTGAGGATCGTGCCGCGAGAGGGAGTGCAAACGGGGCAGTTCGCAATGGCGTGGGTAAACTGCACCCCAGAGGCTGCCAGGGCATCCAGGGAAGGCGTCACCACATCGGGATTCGCCGCGCAGCCCATGGCTTCAGCGCGCATCTGGTCCGGAAAGACAAAGAGCAAGTTCGGCCGTTGCACACGACTCGCCACCCTCTAGACCTCCTGCCGCGCATTCATCCGGCCCGACCGTCGATTTCCTGTAGCACCCGACGGAGATACCCCCGGCTCTCAGCAATGATCCCCATCTGCCGCACGGGATCCCAACCCTGCGCACCGATAATCTCCAGGTCCAAGAAGCCCTGGTAGCCACCAGCGCGCAACACCGAGAGGACGGCAGGAAGATCGACTCGCCCCCGCCCCGCGATCTGGCCTTCAGGGGGGCCTATTTTTTCGTCGGCGGAATCATAGTCGCGAATGTGCACGTGCCCAATGCGGTCGGCGAGGCGCCGCGCACTCTCTGCCGGCACCTCGCCTTGCCGCTGCAAGTGCGTCGGATCAAAGTTGACGACCAAGGCTGGACTCGGGACCCCGACCAACAGCCGCAGGAGGTCCTTTGTGCCGTGAACGGCCGCTCCCACATGCGCCTTCACCGCCCAGCGGATCCCCAGCGTGTCCGCCCGGCTTGCCAATTCCGACGCGATGGGTAAAAAGGCGTCAAGCCCCTCGGCGGTCGCGAGACCGCCTGATCCGCTGGTCACCGTTTGGATCCGGAGCCTGGCCGCAAGCTCGAAGAACCGAATCAGTCGGCCGCGCGCCGCTTCATCAAAGAGATTCCCGGCGCACTCGATGGCCACCGGCTCCAGACCCAACGCGGCCGCACGCTGTACAGCGTCCTGGGCCGCGGACGGATCATCGGGCGACAGGTGCATCGGAGAGAATTCCACGCCCCGGTAACCCGCCCATGCGATCATCCGCAACGCCTCTTGGACGGGACGCCCCGCGCACGCGACCGTGTTACAACCCAGACGCACGCTTTTCCCCTTTCCAGTCGGTGCCGCTACGCCGCCCGCGCAAGCCTATCAGCGGGCGGTTCAGGCCCCCGGCACATCCCCCAGCACATCCTCGATGCGCACCAGCGCACCCCCCCGTCTCGTGGGAGCGAATGGCTGCCTCCACAACCGCTTGCGCCCGCAGAGCCTCCAGACCGGAACCCTCGATCTCCCGCGGGTCCGCGTCGGCGGCAAGTTGATCGAGCCAGCGCCCCAACCGGCGACCCATCGTCTCCCCGAACGATGTCTGGCCACCGACATGGCGGATGTGAACCTCCTCCGCACCCCTGTGCGGCCGCCACGTCAAGTCGCACGTCGCGTTGGAAATGAGCAACTCGCCGCCCGTGCCGGCGAGCAGCGTTTGTTCGATATCCTGCGTGCCGCCCATATCGTAGGACCCGAGCAACTGCCCCAACGCTCCGCCGGTAAAACGCAGGTTTATGACCGCATTCGACCAGATCTGGCGCCGGGGACCTCGGGCGAACATTGCCTGGACCTCGCTGACAGGGCCTCCGAAGTACTGCATGACATCCACGGAGTGTGAGTGCAGCGCGCGGAGATGGAAGTAGGGCGCGCTCTCCTTGCGATTGCCGATCCACAGATAGGTGCGGACAAACAGCAGTTGCCCCAGATCCCCGCCGTCCTGCCGACTCTTGGCTGCGGCGGTGGCCGGCGAGAAGCGATGATTGAGGTCGACGGCCAGACAGCGACCGAGACGACGGGCTTCGTGGACCAGGGTCTTCGCTTCCGTCAGGTCGTTGGACAGAGGCTTCTCACACAGCACATGCGCCCCGGCCCGCAGAGCCGCCATGCTGGGCCCGAAGTGGTCGCCCCCGTTCTCCACCCCAGCCGTGGCGACACTGACCGCATCCGGGCGAAGGTCGGCGAGCATCTGGTCGAGGTCGTGGAATGCGGGCACCTGCCACTGCTCGCTGGCGGCCTTAGCCCGATCGGGCAGGATGTCGCAGACGCCAACAAGCTCGGTCTTCGGGTGATCCGCATAGATCTGGACGTGGTTCCGGCCGATGCCCCCAAGTCCCACCACCGCCACACGTATAGCCACCAATCACGCCCCCTGTCCTCGCGCTTGGATCAATCTTCGTTTATGCCTTCGGCCCTGCCTGAGCGTTTCCCTGCCCGTTCACCGGGATAAATGCCCACGCAATAAACCGCCCACCCGGGATCACGCGCCACGACGCCCCTACGACGGCAGAGGCGCCAGTTCGCCGACACTCATCGCGGTGCCGCTCGTTCCGTTCGTTCCCTTCCAGGCGAACTGGGCGTCGAGCACCGGCTGATTACTGAGAGAGCCCGCTCGCTTCACGGTGAAGGAGAAGGTCCGCGACTGCCCGGGCTGCAGCGTTACCGAGCCGGGCCGCGCCGCGCGCGCTGACCAACCGGACAAGCCTGTGGAAAGTCCCCCAAGGGACATTTCGCCAGTGATGGGTGCCCCCGTCGTGTTGAAGATCGTGGCGGTGGCGATCAGGGTCTCCCCCGCACCCACCAGGGTGGAGGAGGACGCACTCTTGGCGGTCGGGGCTGGAGCCAACCCGAAGTTGATGAGCGGGGACGCGGCATCTAGGGCCTTGCCCTGGCGGAAGGTGAAGGAGAGGGCCTCCCCGGGCTGCATCTCCCATTGACCGGTGTACTTGGTTGTCGCATCAAGGAGGCGCACCCCTGAAACCCCATGGAAGGACGGAGAGAGCGCAGAAACCGACAGGAGCCAGACCGCCCTGGACGGCAACGTCACGTTGACGCGAACCTTTTCCCCCACCGCCCCCGCACCCGGAGGCAGGTAGATGACGGTGTTCACCTGCTGCTGACTGTCGGCGACGGTCGAGACCACGTCCGGAGCGGCGGTGCCACTGCCCGTCTTGGGCAACACCCGACTTTGGACCTGCTCCCCCGTGGCGCCGCGGAAGATCCAATACGGCCAGTAGTTCTTGTCGATGACGGTGCCATTGTTGTTGATCATCCCGTACTGCTTATACGCCCCGACGTGGAACTCGTCCCAACTGACGATGTCATTCCAGTATGGCAGGAGACCGAACTGCCGGGAGAGCAGGGCCTCCTCCTTCGGGTAGCCGGAGCCAGCCCATTGGGGATCGGATTCGGTCACCATGATCTTCGGATCGGCGATATGGAAGCTGTTCTTCAGCACATTCACCCAGCTTGCGAGGTGCGCGACCTCCGCCTCCGCCGAGCTATAGTCGTGAAAGATGAAGATGTTCATGTATGGGGCGTCGGCCTGCAGGAAGTTGACCCCGTACTGGTTGGGATACCCCGGGCAGCAGACTGTGGGGCCACCGACCAGCACCTGGGGCAGGGCCTGGTGCACGGTCTTGGCCGTCACCTCGAACAGGCTGAAATACTGCTCCGGGGTCCCTTTCCAGAACTTCTTTGTATTGTCTTCGTTCCAGATCTCGATCGCCGGGACGACCGGCTTGAAGCTTGTGCCGCTACCGTCGAAGTGCTCCAGCACCCGCACGACCAGGTTGGCCCAAGCCTGGGGATCAGACTGCGCCAGGTCCGGCCGCCCCAGGAACAGCAACTGGGGTGTCTCCCCATAGGAGATCTCCCGCTGGATCATCTGATCCGGCGTGACACCCTTGCCGACAGCTGTGGTGTTGGGGGCTGCACCGATGTAATTGAACATGGCGTTGTAGTTGAGGGCCTGCCCCGCGCACGTCCCGTCCGCCATCGGACACAGCGAGCCCACGTTCACCCCCTGCCGCGCGTAGGTGCCCGCAGGGTGCGTCTGGAGATAGGCGTTGAGCCCGACGGCGGGCCAGCCCAGCATCCCGTCGGGTTCGCCCCAACTGAACAGAGCGCGATTGAACGGGTGTTGCACTTCCGTCGTTGCCACATCGATGGTGACCATACTCCGCACGGTGCGGAACCCGAGCGCAACGGCGCCCACCACGACCACAACGACGCATCCTAGGACCCACATCCACCGCTTCCGCATCCACGCCACGATCGTCATTCCTCTTGGCCACCGCCTCTATCGAATGGCTCCGCGGAGTCCAACTCTTCGGAGCAGCGCTGTTCTCGTCCTGTCATCGATGCCACAGACTGCCCCCGACCGGCGCCCGTCCCGCTGGAGCAGACCGTGCTCATCCCTGCAGACTCATCGCCATGATCCCCATGAGGCCCGAGGTGTTGCCCTGCACTTCGGCCGCCGTCGCCGGCAGTGTGACGCTGACCAGACTCCGGGTGCTGTCCACCGCCACCGCCTCCGCGTACAGGCCGCAGGTCCCGTTCACCGTCTGTCCGGTGCCCCCCAGGTGGGAGGTCGCCAGGTACGCCAGATACTCCGGCGGGTTGTCGACGCCCCGGCACCACCCGCTGGCACCCACGGGCACCGTCTGCGCCGACCCCTGGCTGTACTGCAGTGAGAGGTTGAAGCCAACGTACCCCCCCATGCCGGCCTCCAGTAACCACAGTTCCTTGTACTGCCCCGATGGCACCGCGATCGTCTGCTGAGTCGTCAACAGGTCTATCGAGCGCACGCCGGATCCCACGGCTGGAATGAGGAAGGTTACGTGGGTGTGGGAGGGGTCATCCAAGGTGACCGTCCAGTTCCCCGTACTCGGAAAACTCGCCTCCGCAAACGCGAAGCCGTACAGCCCCGCGCCCTTGTGGGTGCCCGGAGGACTCGGTGCCGCCACCGTAGGTGCGGAGCCCGCCGCCACCACCGCATCCGCGTTGAAATACTTCGAGAGCCCCACCTCCGTGAAGCCGCCTGTCACCCCGGGAGTGGGTTGCGCCGTCTTGCCACCGCCGAGCGAAGAGGAAGCGCACGCGGTCAGGCCCCCTCCCCCGCAACTGGGGCCACTGGAACTGGATGCGCTGGACGATCCGTTGGCGGCCGGCGCGTGACTGGGTCCCCCACATGCCGTCAGCAACAGCAACCCGGTCGCAACCACCCCAACCATCCGCTTGCCGAACATGGCTACCAACCTCCTCGGTGTTACCCTGCCGCCTTGCCGCCGCTGGTCTTGCTGGCCACCGCTCCGATCTCGACCGGGGTGTCGGGGGTGACGCTGAGCTGGTCGAAGACGGCCTGCACCGCCCCTGTCGCGTTGTGGCCCGTGGCGAACACCCCCAGTAGACATCGACGCTTGACATTACGCGCCGGTGATCGGATGATGACCCTATGA
>JAJYVN010000124.1 GCA_021791995.1 Bacillota bacterium | reverse complement strand
GAGTGCTATGCCCAGGGCTCGTTCCGAAGCGACGAGCACCACCAAGCGCTTGCCGCGGGTGACGGCGGTGTACAGTAAGTTTCGCCGGAGCATCACGTAATGCTGTGTGTGCATGGGAATGACCACACAGGGGAATTCGCTGCCCTGCGACTTATGGATGGAGCAGGCGTAGGCAAGGTCGAGATCGTCGAGGTCACGGGCGTCGTACGCCACGGTGCGCTTCCCGAAGCGCAGGACCAATTCGTTGCGCTCTTCATCCAAGCGCTCGATCCAACCGATGTCGCCGTTGAAGACGTCCTTCTCGTAGTCGTTGTGCAGTTGCATGACGCGATCCCCGACGCGGAAGGAGGTTGTTCCCCGGCGCACCTGCAGCGTGTTGGGGTTCAGCGCGTCTTGGAGCATACTGTTGAGATGGGCCGAACCAAGCGTACCCCTGCGCATGGGGGTCAAGACCTGAATCTCCTGGCGATCTACCCCAAAGTAGGAGGGGAGCCGTTCGGTGACCAATGAACGAATGGTCTCGAGCATGTCATCCGGCTCGCTCTTGCGAATCCAATAAAAATCGCTGCGCTCGGCATGGGAGGGCTCCGGCATCCGGCCGTGGTTAATGCGGTGGGCGTTGACGATGATACGGCTGGACTGTTTTTGGCGGAAGATCTCCGTCAGTGCGACTACCGGAACCACGCCCGAGTTAATGACGTCGCGTAAGACGTTGCCAGGTCCCACCGAGGGGAGCTGATCGGCGTCCCCGACCAGGATCAATTGGGCGGGGGACGGAAGCGCACGTAACAGGCTGTAAGTGAGCAGGGTGTCCAGCATGGAAACCTCATCAGCGATCAGGATGTCGGTGGGAAGCGGGTTGTCGTGGTCTCGCACAAAGTGACCGCTCGCCGGATCGATTTCGAGGAGGCGGTGGATCGTCTTGGCCTCTTTTCCGGTCGCTTCCTCCATGCGTTGCGCTGCGCGTCCCGTCGGGGCACAGAGCATGATGCGCAGTCCCCTGCGGGATGCGATCTCCACGGTGCCGCGCACGAGCGTGGTCTTGCCCGTGCCCGGGCCCCCGGTGATCACGACACACTTTTCACGGAGGCAGGCACAGATTGCTTCGCGCTGCGCAGGCGCCAGAACAATGCCCACTTTCTTTTCATACCACGCAAGGGCGGCGGGGACATCGAAGGACTGTTGTTCGATCCGATGCCGCACCAAACGCAGCAATTCGCCCGTTACGCCGCGTTCGGCGTTTGCCAGCGCAGGGAGCAGGAGCACTGGCCCTTCGGGCCTCGCTTCGCGTTCCAGATCGCCCTGGGTGACCAATTGCGCGATTTGGGACGCCACCCCTTCCGGAGTGACCTCTGGCCCTGTCGCTCCGCGCCCGGCCAAGGCCTCATTCAAGAGCTTGGTCGCAAGGCGTATCAGTTCATCGTTGGGACAGTATGTGTGGCCCTGGTCGGCCCACTGGTGCAACGCGTACGCCACACCGGCCGCGATGCGTGCAGGGGCGTCAGGTGCGATCTGGAGGGCCGCGGCGATACGGTCTGCCGTACGAAAGCCGATCCCGCGGATGTCGTCTGCCATGCGATAGGGATTTTCCTGCACCGTGGCAACGGCCGTTTGGCCATACCGCCGAAAGATGCGCACAGCGAGCGCGGGTGAGATGCCGTGGCCCTCGAGGAAGATCATGATCTCCCGGATCGCCTTCTGCTCCTGCCAGGCATCCTGCAACCGCTGTGCGCGAATCGGACCGATGCCCTCTACCTCGGTGAGGCGTTCCGGATGCAACTCGATCATATCGAGGGTTTCGAGGCCGAAGGCCCGCACCAACCGCGCGGCCATACGGGGGCCCATGCCCCGCACCAGTCCAGATCCAAGATACTTCTCGATCCCGGCGACCGTGGATGGCCTCAGTGTGGTGAAGCCATCGGCACGGAACTGCGCCCCATACTTTGGATCCATCCCCCAGTGGCCGGTGAGCCGAAGCTGCTCACCGGCCTGGGCCCCCGAAAGGTTGCCGACGGCCGTGACGAGATCACGCTTGCCAGGCACCTGAAGGCGGACCACGCTCCATCCGTTGCCATCATTGGCAAAGACGACGCGTTCCACCATGCCCTGGATGACCTCGGTCTGTGCCGACGGTGTACCACTCACAGGTGCAGCCTCCCTCGCCTACGAGCGGTGAGGGGAGAGCAGACGGAACACCGCTACGACAATCAGCACAATGAGCAGGATCAAACCCACAATCAGAAGCAGGTGGACCACCACGCTCAGAATAAACCGCAGCAGAAGACCAACGAGCGCCCCGACAACGGCTCCAACGATCAGGGAACGTCGCAGGTGGTGGGCAACGATCAAGCCAAGCGCGGCGAACAGCAAGACGGACCACAACAACATGTGGCGATGCCTCCCCCGCATCGGCGCATCTCGATACCATGATCCCACAGATTGCTCTGAAAGGCTACTGGCGGCAGTGGATCGGCTGGCGTGGTATTCTTTGTGTGATCGAGCCGGGAGCGTGGGGGGCGGCAGGCGTTGAGCGATCTGCAGTTGGTGATCGTCACTGGCCTCTCGGGTGCCGGCAAGACCGAGGCTTCGCGCGTCCTTGAGGACCTTGGCTTCTATGTTGTGGACAATCTGCCCGCAACCCTGATTCCCACGTTTGCGGATCTCTGCCGTACCAGCGGGCATGTGAGCCGGGCAGCATTAGTTCTCGATATTCGGGAGCGCGGGTTTTTCGCCACGGCGCAGTCGGCTTTGTCGGAACTGGAGGCGCGCGGAATCCCTTTCCGCGTATTGTTCCTGGAGGCTAGCGATGAGGTTCTCGTTCGGAGATATAAACAATCCCGTCGCGAGCACCCACTGGCTCGTTCTCGCCGGGTGATTGACGGCATTACGGAGGAGCGGCAACTTCTCGGTCCCCTGCGGGGGATCGCAACACGGATTTTGGACACCAGCCTGCTCCGGCCTGCGGAGCTGCGGGAGGAATTGCGGCGAACCTTCACGCAGGACGACGGCGCGCGGATGCGCGTTCACATTGTTTCCTTTGGGTTCAAGCATGGGTTACCGAGCGACGCGGACCTTGTTTTGGACGTTCGGTTCCTGCCCAACCCGTATTACGTTCCGGATCTTGGTCGGCATAGTGGTCGTGACCGGGAAGTGGCGGAGTACATTCTCGGGTGGCCCGTCACGATGCGGTTTTTTGAGTTGCTCTTCCCCTTTGTGGACTATCTGGTCCCGCAGTATGAGAAGGAAGGAAAGGCGCAGTTGGTCATTGCCCTGGGGTGCACCGGGGGGCGGCATCGCTCCGTCGTGGTGGGGGAGCGTTTGGCCGAGCACTTGGGCGCAGAAGGCCGGGCGGTAACCATCGTTCATCGGGACTGCGATCGCGCGGACGAATCGGTTGCAACGGAAGGGACGGAGGATCAGTGAGTTGCCGGGCGTTGGTTGCGCCTCCCTCGGCTTTCCGTCGTACGGCGCCCTTCTTGGAATGGGAGCGCGCGCTGTGAGTAGGGCGAAGGTGCACAAGCGCACGAGGAGTCTGACGAGCCTGCCCGGCGGCGCTTTGCCCTGGCGCTTTATCCGGTGGCTGTATCCTGGCCTGCGTGTGAAGCGATGGCTGGTGCTCTTCGCGTTGGCGGTTCTCTTGGTCGGTATGGGGGTTGCCTTCAGCCTGAGCCCCGGAACGGTACCAGTCCTCGGCTCGGCCTTAGCGCGGGCCCTGCGGCGACCCGCCGGAACAACAGTGCCGCGCGGTGCGCTGGCGGCGCTTTTTCTGGTCCTCGGTGTGGCCTCTGGAATTGTTGCACTGCGCGGTGCAGTGCTTTCGATTGTTGATGCGCTAGCTCCGTTCGCCAGTGAGAACCTGGGGCAAGCCCTGTTCTGGCGCCGACACCGTGGCCGTGGCCTCCGCGTCGTGGCGATCGGGGGCGGAACAGGGTTGCCCGTGCTCCTGCGAGGCCTGAAGCGATACAGCACCAATGTGACCGCGATTGTGACCGTGGGTGATGATGGTGGTAGCTCGGGCCAGCTGCGCGGCGAGTTGGGGATCCTGCCGCCGGGGGATATACGCAATTGTCTTCTGGCGCTAGCGGATACAGAACCCCTGATGGAGCAGGTGTTCCAACACCGTTTTCAGCGAGGAAGTCTTGCGGGACATGCCGTGGGCAATGTCCTCCTCGGCGGGTTGACGGAAGTCACCGGGGATTTTGTGGAAGCGGTTGATGTCGCAAGTCGAATCTTGGCGGTGCGCGGGCGGGTGTTGCCCTCCACGACTGTAAACCTTCGCCTGGTGGCCGAGATGGAGGACGGGTCCACCGTCCGCGGGGAGACGGCGATCACCGCGGCCAACCGCCGGATTGCCCGGCTGCGGCTCGAGCCGGAAGATGCACAAGCCCTGCCGGCGGCGGTGGAAGCTATTCGCCAAGCCGATGTGGTGGTGATGGGACCAGGGAGCCTCTATACGAGCATCCTGCCCAACCTCCTGCTGCCCGAGATTGCACGGGCACTGCAGGAGTGTGGTGGTCTCCGCGTCTTTGTGGTCAACGTCATGACGCAACCGGGCGAGACCACGGGGTACACCGCCGCCGACCATTTGGCGGCGGTGCGGGCACACGCTGGCCCCGTGGTGGATGTGGTGCTGGTTCACGTCGGATCGCTGGATCCGGAGCGACTCGTCTCCTATCACGAGCACGGGGCTCAGGTGGTGCGGGTGGATGCGGATCGACTCGGCGCGATGGGCGTACGAGTCCTGCCAAGGGAGGTGGCCACGACCGATGGTCTGATTCGGCACGACCCCGACCGTCTGGCTGCTGCGGTCTTGGAAGAGGCGGTGCGGACCATGGGTCCTCCCGATGCCCGTTCCGTGGTCGACTACTATCTTTTGCAGGGGCGTATTCGCCAGGCCGCGCGGGACGGGTCCTTGGACGGGCCAGCATCCCACGGCTGAATCCACGGAATTGGATGATGCGTGCGGCGGGGAACGCGCTGGATGGGACAAAGTATCGCGGTACCTGGGTGGTGGAGGTCGGGGAGATACGACTTGCGCGCAGGGCTGCTTTCGGCGAGGATAGCGAGGGAGTGATGGACCTTCCGCGTGGTGTAACCTCGCAGGAGCGCCCTTCAGAGGGGGATCTATCTTCAGTGTGGGGTGAAGCGGTGGCTGTTTTGGGGCAATCCGTTACCGCGGGGGGAGCGGACCCGTTCGCCACTGTGCGATCCGATCTCTTGGTGACGGAGCAATTCCTCCGCGAACAACTCGCGGACGAGGACCCCCTGATGCAGGAACTCGGGCTGCACCTGCTCAATGGCGGGGGCAAGCGTTTGCGGCCCGCACTGGTGCTTTTGAGCGGGCAGGCCACCGGTGGGCATGTGGACCAGCTTACGCCTGTGGCGGCCGCCTGTGAACTGATTCACATGGCCACTTTGGTGCATGATGACTTGGTGGACGAGTCGGTGCGTCGGAGGGGCGTTCCGACGATTCATGCGCGTTGGGGTGTTCCGGTGGCTGTCTTGTTCGGTGACCACCTCTTTGCACGTGCCTTCTCGGTGCTGGCACAGTACAGCACCCCAGGCATCGTGCGCATCATGTCCGATGTGGTCGCACGCATGTGCGCTGGCGAGATTGCCGAGTTGCAGGCCCAGTGGGACGTGGAGACTACGGAGGACGCCTATTTTGTGCGTGTACATGCCAAGACAGGGCACTTCATCGGGGAGTGCTGCCGCATGGGTGCGCGAGCCGCAGGGAGTAGCCCGGCGGTGGAGCAGGCACTGGCCGCGTTTGGCACTCACATGGGTACCTGCTTTCAGGTGGTGGACGACATCTTGGATCTTGTTGCGGACGAGGCAGTGTTGGGCAAGCCCACCGGTTCCGATCTGCGCTCCGGTGTATACACCCTGCCTGTTCTTCGGGCGCTGGCGGGGAGCAGTGGAGATCCCCTGCGCCAGATCCTCGCGCACAAGCCCCTCGACGCCAACGCGGTGCGTCTGGTGCAGGAGTTGGTGCGAAGGAGCGACGGACTGGACTATGCACAGGAAAAGGCGTTGGGGTTGGCACGCAGTGCTCAGCAATCACTGGCTACTCTGCCGCCGAACGCTTATCGCAACGCTTTGAGCACACTCTCCGAGGAGTTGGTCCGGCGCGTTGTCTGAGTCCGCCGACCAGCAGGTGGCTTCGAGCCGTACGGTGAACGAAAGGGTGCGCCATCTGTCGGCGTTGACGGTAAAGCGTATGCCGGTCTATCTCCGGGCGCTGAACGAGATGTCCGCGGCGGGTGTTGAGGTTGTATCTTCGGCAGATCTCGCTCGTTCCACGGGCCTTACCTCGGAGCAGATTCGTAAGGACTTGGCCATGCTCGGTGGTTTTGGCACGCGCGGCGTTGGGTATCGTACCGATGCGCTCCGTACAACGATTCGTGATGTGTTGGGGTTGGAGCGCGAGGTGGCAGTCGGTCTGGTGGGTGCGGGCCACCTCGGAACGGCCCTGGCCCGATACAACGAGAGCCGCAGACAGCAGCCCCGCATCGTCGCGATCTTCGATGTGGATCCAGCCAAGATCGGTCAGCGGCTGGGAGGTTGCGTGGTGCAGCCAATGGCGCTCGTGGCGGACTGCGTTCAGCGCTTGAGGATCCGGCTGGCGATTATCGCAGTTCCGGCCCGCGTTGCGCAGGAGGTTGCCGAAATCCTGGTTCAGGCAGGGTGCGACGCGTTGTTGAACTTTGCGCCGCTCCGTTTGTCCTTGGCGGATGGGGTGCGGGTCCACAATGTGGATCTGGCTATGGAACTCGAGGCTCTGGCATATTACGTGCGCGAACCGGATCCGGTGTAGTTTCTGGGGTGTGCAGGGACGGCGGGGTGGGCCTTGGGGGTGTCGCGTTGCCGCTCCACCTGACTTGGACCCGGGCCTTTGATGACATGCGCGCCGTGATGGACGTCGCGATTGTGGCGTACCTCATCTCTTTGCTGTTCCGTTTCATTCGTGGCACTCGTGCTGTTGCGTTGATCAATGGTTTAGTTCTCCTCTTCTTGGCGGCTTTTGTCGCCACGAGGCTGCAGTTGCAGGCGACATCCTGGATCTTGCAAAAGGTGGAGGTCGCCCTGGTGGTAGCATTGCCCATTGTCTTTCAGCCGGAGTTGCGGCGGGCACTGGAGCAGGTCGGTCGCGGGCGCTTCTTCATCCGTCCGGGCGATGAGGAGCCATCGAACGTGACGCAGTTGGCTGAGCAATTGCAGAAGGCCTGCACACGGCTGGCGCGCAACCGTGTTGGTGCCTTGATCGTGCTGGAGCGTGAGGTGGGCCTTTCGGACATTGTGGAAACGGGTATCCGAATTGACGGTATCGTTTCCTCCGAATTCCTCATCAACATCTTCATCCCCAACACTCCCTTGCACGATGGAGCGGTGATTGTGCGCGGGGGGCGTGTGCTTGCGGCGGGGTGCTTCCTTCCGCTGGTCGAGGCCCGGTCGGTGGATGCGGAGATGGGCGGTCGGCACCGGGCGGCCATCGGTATTACCGAACAGAGTGACGCAGTTGCCTTGGTGGTCTCTGAGGAGACGGGCCAGGTTTCGCTGGCCCGGGACGGTAAATTGATCCGGGGGGTGGACGACAAGACCCTTGTTGAGATGTTGGAGGAGATGCTGCAGCCCCCAAGCCCGGTCGCACGATTCCCGCTGAGGGGGACCGGCCGTGTGGGATAGGCTTTTGGCCAATCGGTGGTTCGTGTGGGCGCTGTCGATCGCCCTGGCGCTGATCATCTACCTACAGGTAACGGGACAGGGGAATGGAACACTGAACACGACCATCCCCAATGTGCCCGTGGAGACCATCGGATTGCCATCGAGCCTTTGGGAAGACAGCATCGCGCCGAGTCATGTTGCGGTGACGGTGAGTGGGCCGAAAGCGACGGTTGACGGCCTCAATCTTGACCTAGTGACGGCGGCGGTCAATCTGAGCGGTGCCAAGTCTGGTCCGGCAGAATACGTGGTGACGGTGAGTATTCCGAGTGGCTTGACGCTGACGTCGGTCAGTCCGAAGGCGGTCCAAGTCGTTACAGAACCGATTGTCGCTCAAGAGACTCCTGTCACGGTTGAGACGACCGGTTCCGCGGCCCCTGGATACGGGGTGAAGAACACGGCGGCGACGCCCAGCGAGGTGGTGCTGTCCGGACCGCAGTCAGCGGTGGATGCGGTCGCATCCGTAGTGGCCACGATCAAGCTTGCGGGTGCAGACTCGTCCGTGGACGTGCAGAGTTCCCTCGAGGCGGTCAACGCCTCGGCTCAACCCGTGAGCAATGTAACCCTCACGCCACCCACCGTCCGGGTGATTGCCGATATCGTTCAGACGGTTCCGGACGAGACACTCCCGGTTGTGGTGCAAACCACCGGCCAGCCAGGTGTTGGTTACGAGGTGGGTCAGCCAACATCCCAACCCGCCGTGGTTACGGTGCTCGCCCCGAGCGGGGTGCTTACTGGACTGACTTCGATTCAGACCGAGCCTCTGAATGTGGCGGGTGCCACCAAGACGATCACGGAGACCATCACTCTCCTGGAGCCAACCGGTGTCCAGGCTTTGCAGCCGTCGAGTGTGAGCGTCACCGTTCCCATCGTCCACGTGCCCGCGTCGTCCAGCGCGTCAAGCGCTTCCTCTGCGTTGGGTGGCGCTGCGCCGCCATGAGGTGGGATCATCGGGCGGGTATGCGCGGTTCCGTTGCCTCGCCCTGGAAGGGGCGAATCCCAGGCCGAAAGGGGCGAAGATC
>JAJYVN010000123.1 GCA_021791995.1 Bacillota bacterium | reverse complement strand
CCAAGGCGTGCGGAGAGCAACTCCCGCAGAGCCCACAGAAACGTTTCCCCCAACGCCATAACCATACGAGAGCAGTTAGACGCCAAATAGGAAAATCATGGGTCAGATTCTGGAAAATGAGCCGAAATCGTTCGACATATTTCGACATGCCGACTTGTGGGTAATGGTAAGCCTTTTGTGAGCGCGCGCGGCAAGATGCGATAGCCTCCGTGCCGCGCGTTTATGAAGATTGGGCCAGCCACGCACACGTGCAGAGCATACCATGGCATCTTGGCTACCCTCGTCGACTGCGTGGCGGTAGATCGTGATGCTTCCTTGTTCAACGCCGGCCGCATGATCCTCACCGTATCACGCCGGTTGATGAACTCATGATGGGCCGCCCCCCGAAGCAGCGCAAGCATTCATCGAGGCTTGATCTATCCGTTTTGTTGGCTGTCGCCCTCGAGAACCGCAGTCGTTCCGCCACAAGGGTCCTCTGGATACAAACCATACGGCTTAACACGGTGCGCGAAGACTGCCCGTTCCGCCTCCCACAGCTCACTTAGGGATTGGTGCACGAATGGTTCGTTCTGGTCGATCGACAGGCGGACCGAGTCTGTACCGATCAGGCGATCCATCATGTCGGCACGCCATTGCCAGTGCTGTGGCCAAAGCCTGTGCGCTGTTTCCAAGAGGGCGATACCGCTTTGGACGGGACGGAATTGCAGTGGATCGGTGACATGAAGCGCAACACCTCCGCAGCGGGCACCAGCGTGTTTGGAGGCGGTAGGGATGAAGAAGATCGGTCTTGCGCGAAGGCCGGGTAGAGCTAATGCATTGAGCGCGCCCGCAAATGTTCCTGGGTCGATCCAGGGAGCCCCCACCCACGCAAAGGGAAAAGCAGTGCCTCGTCCTTCAGAAAGGTTCGTGCCCTCGACCAGGCAGGTTCCAGGGTAGAGGAGAGCCATCTCCGGTCCGGTGGCATTGGGACTCGGGGGAACCCATGGCAGACCGGTCTCGCCCCAGAACATCGACCGCTTCCATCCTTCCATTGGAATAACCTCCAGATCGCAGCGAAGCCCCTCCTCGGCTTTTGTAAAACGGGCCAGTTCTCCGAGCGTTAGGCCGTGTCGTACTGGAACGGATGCCCAACCGACAAAGGAGCGGAAGCGCGGCTCCAGGACGTTGCCCTCTCGCAGCATGCCGCCGATGGGGTTGGGACGATCGAGGACTAGCACGCTGGGGCCATGCTCCGAAGCGGCTCGCATGACATAGCCCACGGTGCTCAGGAGGGTGTAGTATCGGGTACCGATGTCCTGGAGATCGACGAGGATAACGTCGATGTCCGCCAAGATCTCAGCGGTTGGCTCGCGTGTAGGGCCATACAGGCTCCACACGGGAAGTCCGCTGATCGGATCCGTACCGCTCGGAACGTCCTCCCTGGTCCATTCCCCATAGAGTCCGTGCTCCGGACTATACAGGCACCGGAGATCGACGCCGACCGCACGGAGTGCCTCAATATTGCGTTGCAGATCGGCGGTTACCCCGGACTGGTTGGTGAGGAGACCAACGCGTTTGCCCCGGAGATGGCGGCCTTCTTCTCGCAGAAGCACTGCAAGTCCTGTTTGCACCACGATGTACGCGGCGTCGAGCTCTTCCGCAGCGCCGCTGCCTCCCCTGCCGTATAATTGGAGTTGGGACCAAATGCGGTTTCTCGTTACTCCCTGCCCCGGAGCGCGTCTCGCACCGCTTGGCGCACTGTGTCGCGTGAAGCTGTCCCATGGAGGCGCCGAGCGACATCCTTGACAAGTGGGGCCCAACTCGATGGGTGAACGGGATCTCCGGTGCGCAACCGATCAGCAATGGCCTCTTGCACCGTTCGGTGAAGGAGATTGGGATCCACCCCAACGGGACCACTTGATTCCTCGGGCGCGTCGTCTACCAGGTCGAACATAAACGGCGCGACCCGTTCTTCGATCCTCGCCGCGGCGGGGGCTGCGGTCAGTAGAGCGATGGACTGGCGAGCGTGGGACACGACCCGGTCCACCCGGAGTCCTTCATGGACCGGTAGGAAGGGCGAGAGGTACTGAATGGTTGCTTGGAAGTGATGGATCGCACCGCGGCGGTTGTTTTGCCCAACCTTGACGAAGGCGGCAGCGAACAGAATCAGTCCCTGAAGGAAGGGATCGGAGTGGCGTTGCCACCAGAGTTCCTCCAGTACTTCGTGGGCTTCGAAGTACTGGCCGCGAGCGAACGCATCCAAGTAACGGGATACGGCGGGCAGCCGTGCCATGGCGGTCCACATCCCCTTTGCTCGGCCGGTTCGCTGGTGTTTTCCGATTCCCTCCCTTCCGTGATCATCGTTCGTCGCGGGTGGATCGGCGCGAGGAAAACGCCCGGGTGAATGCCGAAGAGATCCTTCGCGAAAGGATGAGGAGCATGGCAGGGTTGACGGAGTTTGTGCATTTGCACCAACACAGTGAGTGGAGCCTTCTCGACGGGGCCTGCCGCGTGCGGGACATGCCGGTACGGGCCGCCGAGTTGGGGATGAAGGCGCTGGCCATCACGGACCATGGAGCGATGCACGGGGTCGTGGACTTCTACCAGGCCTGCAAAAAGACCGGGATCCAACCGATTATCGGCTGTGAAGTGTATGTTGCGCCGCGCTCACGGTTGGAGAAAGAGGGACAAGTCGACAAGGATCCGTATCACTTCGTCCTGTTGGCACGGGATCGCATTGGTTACCGTAACCTCGTGCGTCTTGTCAGCCGTGCGCAACTCGAGGGGTTTTACTATAAGCCGCGTGTGGACCGAGAGCTGTTGGCAGAGTATCACGAGGGCATCACAGCGCTCTCGGCGTGTCTGGGGGCGGAGGTCCCACAACTCTTGCTACGGGAGCGTGTGCAGGAGGCCACGGAGGCCGCCGCCTTCTTCCGTGATGTCTATGGGTCGGAGCACTTCTTTCTTGAGCTGCAGGATCATGGCATCCCGGAGCAGCTCAGTGTCAACCGACACTTGGTGCAGATGAGCCGCGACCTCGGTATCGGGCTTGTGGCGACCAATGATGCACATTACCTGCGCAAGGAGGACGCCCGCGCACATGATGTTTTGTTGTGCATTCAGACGGCTGCCAACCTCGATTCCCCCAAGCGCCTGAAGTTTCCGACGGAGGAGTTCTATCTTAAATCGCCGGACGAGATGGCGGTCCTGTTCGCCGAGCTCCCACAGGCCCTTCGTAATACACTGGCGGTTGCGGAGCAGTGTGACGTCCAATTTGAATTCGGCAACTATCTATTACCCAAGTTTCCCCTACCGGAGGGGCATACCGCCGGTAGCTATCTGCGTCAGTTGTGTACGGAGAGGCTTCCCCAGCGCTACACCAATCCCTCGCCCGACGTTGCGCGCCAGATGAACTACGAATTGGATTTGATTGACCGCTTAGGTTTTGCTGGATACCTGCTCATCGTGTGGGACTACTGTGATTTTGCGCGTCAAAATGGTATTCCGGTCGGTCCCGGCCGTGGTTCCGCCGCCGGATCGCTTGTCTGTTACCTGCTCGGTATCACCAACATTGATCCGATTCGCTACAAGCTGATCTTCGAGCGGTTCCTGAATCCAGAACGCGTCGAGATGCCGGATATCGACATTGATTTCTGTCCAGACCGGCGAGCGGATGTGATCGACTACGTCACGCAACGCTACGGTGCGGACTGCGTGGCCCAAATCGCCGCCTTCGGGACCATGGGCGCCCGCGGCGTGATTCGGGATGTGGGCCGGACTTTGGGGTTTGCACCCGCCGAGACCGACAAGATCGCGAAGCTGGTGCCGGATGGTGTGGATGTCCATCTCGCAGACGCGCTCCAACCAGGGGCAGAACTCGCTGCGCTGGTGAGCAAAGACGAACGTGTCAAGGAGCTGGTCGACGTGGCCCAACTCCTGGAAGGCACGCCGCGACATGCATCGGTGCATGCCGCGGGCATCGTGATCGCACCTGAACCCTTGGAGGACTTCGTCCCGCTGATGCGCAACAAAGACGGTCGCCCGGCCATCCAATTCGACATGGAGCAATGTAAAAAGCTTGGGCTCCTCAAGATGGACTTCCTTGGGCTGCGGAACCTGACGGTCATCGACGACTGTCGGAAGCGGGTCGAGGCGCGATACGGCCGTCCACTCGATTTGGACAATCTGCCGCTCGATGATGAGGCCACCTTCCGCATGATCGCGGAGGGCCATACCATCGGGATGTTCCAGTTTGAGTCGGCAGGGTATGTGGACTTGGTGCGCCGGATGCGCCCCAGCAACATTGAGGACATCATCGCTGCGGGTGCCCTTTACCGCCCTGGCCCCATGGAGAACATTCCGCTCTACGTGGCTTCCAAGCATGGCGGCGCCCCGGTCTACCCCCATCCGGATTTGGAGCCGATTCTGAAGGATACATACGGGATCATGATCTATCAGGAGCAGGTTCAGCAGGTGGCTGCCAAGATGGGCGGGTTCACGCTCGGTGAGGCGGACATGCTGCGGAGGGCCATCGGCAAGAAGGATACCGAGTTAATGGCGAAGTATCAGGCGCGGTTCGTCGAAGGTTGCGAAAAGAACGGTTACACCCGCGCGTTGGCGGAACAGGTGTATGCACAGATCGAGAAGTTCGCAGGGTATGGATTCAATCGCTGCCTGCCGGCTGATAGTGTTGTGGTCGATGCGGAATCCGGCACGCGGCTGACCATTGGTCAAATCTTCGCCGACAGGCTCCACCCGATGGTGATGGCTCTGGATGCCAGGGGGCGGCTTGTGCGGCGGCGCGTGACGGATGTCTTGGCGAATGGTGTGCAGCCGCTGGTGCAGTTGGTCACACAGTCCGGCCGTACGCTCCGCTGTACACCAAACCACCGGATCATGACCCCCGGCGGCTGGCAGGAGGCAGGCAAACTCCAGGTGGGTGACTGCGTGGCGGTGCCACGGTGCCTGGACGTGGGTGGTCTTCTGCGATGGCCCCGCGAACGCTTGGTCCTCACCGGCCGTCGGATCGCAGGAATCGACACTCGGTTCTTGAGTGACGATCGTAGCGCGCCCGGGCAGCACGGGCGGACCGGTGACGCGGTCCTCGATGCAGTGTCTGAGCTTGCCTCCGAGGATCGGATGGTCGTCATGGCCATGATCTGGGCGGAGAGCGGACATATCGGGATTGATCCACGGACGGGTCAGCCGGAGGTCTACTACAAAGCCGGATCCGAGCGTCGCGCGCGGGATCTGCAGCACCTGTTGCTCCGTTCGGGGATAGGGTCGATGCTCCAACAGCCATCGAACGCGGAACGGGACCCTGTGTATCGCCTCCAAGTCTCCCAGGAGGATGTGATCCCGTTCCTGCGGATGATGCGCCCTCATCTGGCGGACGCCGTGGCGGCTCGGGCCGACGCGATTTTGGCGATGGAGCACCAACCCTTGCTCGCGGTCGGAGGGAGAGAGACCGGGTTCGGCGGGGATGCAGGGTGTTGGGCCGCCGTGGAACCAGAGAATCGGTCGGATATCTTCTGGGACCCAGTTGTTTCGGTCATCCTGGCTGGGGAAGAGCAAACCTATGACCTCACCGTTTCCGGGTTGCACAACTTTGTGGCCGACGATGTGGTGGTGCATAACTCCCATTCGGCCGCCTACGGATACATCACCTACCAGACAGCCTATCTGAAGACTAACTATCCCGTGGAGTATATGGCGGCGCTCCTTACGTCTACCGCTGGTGGAAGGACAAAAAAGAGGGACTCCACGGCCCTGTATATCGCGGAGGCGCGCCGACTCGGTATCGCCGTGCTCCCCCCCGACATCAATGAGAGTCGGGCGGACTTCACGGACCTTGTGGACGGGAGCGGGTCGGGAACGATCCGGGTGGGGCTCGGTGCCGTTAAGAATGTCGGTGCAGGTGCTGTCGAGGCGATCCTGGCCTCTCGGGAGAGCGGTGGTCCCGTCTTGGGTCTGGCGGACTTTTGCCAGCGGGTGGACCTGCGGATCTGCAACCGCCGCGCGATCGAGTCACTCATTCGGGCCGGTGCCTTCGACTCCCTTGGGAAGGAGCGCGCGTCGCTCTTGGAGGGGTTGGAGGGCGCAATGAAGGTGGCGCAGCAGGCGGCGCGAGGCAGGTCCGCCGGCCGGCGGAGCATCTTTGATGTGGCGGGTCAGGCGCCTCCGCCTGTGCCAGAGGAGTTGCCCGATGTTCCCGAATTCAGCTCGCGAGAGCGATTGGCCCAGGAGAAGGAGGTTCTTGGCCTCTATATCTCGGGCCATCCCCTCGAAGCGTTGGCGGAACCGTTGCGATTGTATACGGACAGCATCCAATCGCTCGAGGACCACTACGATGGCGACCGTGTCACGGTCGGCGGTATGGTGAGCAGCGTTCGTCGCACCACGACGCGCAAGGGTGATCCGATGGCCTTTCTGGGCCTAGAGGATCTCACCGGTCAGACGGAGATCGTCCTGTTTCCGGATCTGTATGCAAAAGTGGACAAAGACTTCTTGGCCGCAGATCGGATTGTGATGGTGCGGGGGAAGGTCTCCTGGCGGGGTGATCGCCCCACGGAAGAGGAAGAGGGGGAGGGTGCCACGGTGACGGTGGTGGCGGAGGAGGTCCTTTCCTTCCCACCCAATGAGGAAGCGGCCACATCTGACTTTGAGGCCCGGGCGACGCCACCGTCTACCCCGATCGCCTCTCGTTCAGAAACGCGCTCAACGAACGTACCAGAGCCTGGCACCCGTCGGTTTGTCGTCCACGTGCCGAGCGTACGGGACGAACTGGGCGTCAAGCTCCTGGCAGCTGTTCTGGAAGCTCATCCTGGTACGTTACCGGTGGAGGTGCACTTCGACGCGGAAGGCCTCTCCCTTCTGGCAGGGGATGCCTATCGAGTGGACGGCAGCAGCGCACTGGACGCGGACATTTCGACCATTCCCTTCGCACGGTAGCCGTAGCAGCAGATCAGGCGGCTTTGGTGGGAGGGGGAGTTGGTGAAGTCTTCGCGATGTGACGACCCTGGACGTAGGCGTCGCCAACGAGGAAGGAGATCACGATGCCAGCAAACGGCATGACGGTGTTGCTCGGGATACTGAAACCCAGCCCCTCGTTCAGAACGACCAATCCTGCACTTACCATGGCGACCCAGAAGCGGCGGGTATGGATGGCCTGAGCGAGTCGCGCGTGATCCACGGAAATCCCATCCCTTCGTTTTTATCCCTCCAGCAGGGCCAGTCCACCATATGCGCTGCGCCACACCGTGGTGTGTGGCGTTCGTCCCACCCGGTCAGCGGCGTGTGGATCAGTTGGTTGGGGCCGACCGGTGGCGACGGTGGTCGGTCGGCCCCACTACGTGGGATACGGATCGCGCTTTCGCGTTGTGGGCAGGGCTTCTGGCTCTCCCGGAGGAGCCACAGCCTTCGGACCACCTAGCTGGTCGGCTGCGGCGGATACAGAGGCGTTGGTGGGCAGACGAGTTGTGGTCCCTGTTTCGGATCACAGGGGCATGTTTCGCAGTATCCGCTGGTCCACACCAACAGCTTGACCGGGAACTTCGCCTGGAACTCCAGGCAGAATTCTATCTCGCAGCATGCGTTATACATGGGCATGGGCCCAACGCCGAAATTGGCGATGATGCAAGGACCGCAGGTATAGGACAGGATGGAGCATTGGTAGAGCATCGAGAAGCCGGCTGGCGCGATCAGGCTCACGGTTTCTGTAATCGTGGAGGACACGGGAAAGCTGCAGTGCGTCGTCGGTTTGGTCGTGGTCGTGTCGTAGATCACGAGGTCGATCGTGAAGTCGATGCGGAACGTCACATTGGCCTTCCCATCCGATGGGGAATGGGGCACCACCGCAACGGGACCGGAGCAGGTGGCGGAGGCGACCGAACAGGAGACCGTATACGAAGCGGGCAGGGGCATGCAGTTCATCGGAAGCGGCTCGCAGAGGCCGGAGACGTTCACGACATCGGTACAGTTGTTGAAGACCTTCAGCGCCTCGATGCACTCAATGACGGGCGTTGGCAGCTCGGAGGCCATGTTAGACAACCCTCCTCGGCAGACTTGGAGCGTGCGATGATCGGCAGGGCTGCGGCATCTCTCCCTTCATCCGGCTGCGTCCGACCTGTCCCAGGGTATGAAGGACGTCGGGCTTTGGTGCAGGCGGGATAGAGTCGTGAAGGGTTGTAAATGGCCACGCTAAAATCGATAGAAATGGCCAGTGAAAACCAGCCGTGAGATGGAAATTGGAAAGGCCCCACCCCGCCGGTTCCGAATTCTGGTCGAGACAAGTGCACCAGAGGAGCCGGCGGGGGCGCGGTAACTGAAGGGTGTGCTCCCACGGCACTGGTGAGTGATGCCCAGTGTCATGCTGCGCCAGAGACGAGGGAAGGCCCCTCGGAGTCGCCTCACAGGAAGAGGAGTAGACACCGCCGCCTGACATTACTCGCCGGTGATCGGATGATGAGCCTATGATAAGGGAACGGATGCTCTCGACAGGGCAGGGCGGAAAACGGCTGGGCATCTCTGTCCGCACCGTTTACCGATGGGAGGCGGCCGGCCGACGAGTGCCGATCACTCGTTTGGAGAGTGGGCAGCGTCGATTTTCATCTCGGGATGTCGATGCTTTACGGCGGTTGACGGCCCACGATCAGGACCGCTGCGCGGTCTACGCCAGGGTTTCCTCGGAGAAACAAGCGGAAGCTGGAAACTTACAGCGACAGAAGGATCGCTTGGTGGTGGCGGCAAAGGAGCGTGGATATGAA
>JAJYVN010000122.1 GCA_021791995.1 Bacillota bacterium | reverse complement strand
CCAGGCACGCGTCGTCCACATCCGCCAAGACCGTCAGCGTGTCGACGACCACCGGCACCAGTTCGGCCGGCGGCTTCTCTTCACCACCCGTCAAGAACTCTCAGCGGCGCAGATCGTCCAGCTCTACAACCACGACAAGGCGGCAATCGAGGCAAACTTCCGGGCGATCAAGTCGCCGGACCTCGTGCGCCTAAGCCCGGTTCATCACTTCACCGACACGAAGATCCGCCTGTACGCCCTGGTGTGCGTCACGGCCCTGTTGGTCCTCAAGGTCATGGCCCTCAAGGCCAAGGACCTGGGCCTAAGCACCGAAGCCTTGGTCCAGGAACTGGCCGACATCCAAGAGGCCATCCTGGTCTACGGACCGACGCGGGTCGAGCACACGATCGCCGAATGCTCCACCATTCAGGCCAAGCTCGTCGACATCTTCGATCTCACCCGGTACTTGCCCGCCGTCTAACAACGCCTTTGCCACTACACTTCGGGGGCCGCTAGCCCTACAGCCTCAAGGTCTCCCCGTTGGACTGGCGAAACGCAGGTATGAGCCGGGTGCCGGTGGGGGAGCGTCTCGCCTTTGCGACCGAGCTCTCGACCGAGCGGTTTCGCCGGATGGGCGAACTCATCGGCCGGATGCGCAACCTCGGGCGGGCGCGCCAGCGCGAGAAGCTGCGCCGACATGCGGATGAACTCCACTCGATCACCCTGGGAAACGACCTGGACCGTGTTCTCCCGACCGAGCTCACCGCCCTGGGGCACCCGCTCAGGCGCCTCGACTTCGGCCGCCGCTACCTTGAGGGCGGCCTTCTCCAGTACGAGCTTCGGCCCCGGCCGAAGAACGCCAGGGGGCCGATTATCGCACTCATCGACGCGTCGGGGTCGATGGCGGGGGCACGTATGGAGTGGGCGGCGGCGCTGGCGCTCGCGCTTCTCGACATCGCGCGCAGCCAGCGGCGCGACTTCGCGGCAGCGTACTTTCGGGGACCGGGAGCCGAGATTGAGACCTTCCGGTTCCCGAGGACGGGGATCTACAACCCGCGCGACATCTTGCGGTTCGCGACCGTGGGCGCGGACGGCGGTACCTCGTTCGAGGAGCCGCTCGCGTGGGCGCTCGACGTTCAGACCGAAGCGGCGTTCAATGCGGCGGACATCGTGATGGTCACCGACGGCGAGTGCGCTGTGTCCGACGAGTTCTTCGAGCGGCTGATCGCCACGAAGCAGGAGCGAGGGATGCGGATCTTCTCCTACCTTCTGGCTGCGGCGCCAGAGAAACTTACGCGATGGTCGGACCGGGTGTGGGCCGTAACCCAGCCAGACGACGCGGCGGCCGGGGAACTGTTCGCAGAGATCTAACCAGTACAAGGCAATAGCGGTTACCCGACGGGCAGGCTCGCGCCCAGGCGGGGGGGGCGCCACGGTCAGCGTTACCCAAAGTGAACGACCAGGATGAGGGACCAGCCCGTGTACTGGCCGACACAATAAACTTCTGCTTTCCGAGAGATCAAGCGATGCACCCAGGCGGCGGGCACGGGTCCAGGTCTTGCGCGCGCCAAACGCCGGTTTGGCTGCCCACAAGCGGCCGCCTTGCGACCAGTCAGAACATGGTGTATATCAGATACATATCAGGGGGTGACGCTTGTGGAGCGGGCGAAGATCTTTCGATCTGGCCGCAGCCAAGCCGTCCGGCTACCCAAGGAGTTCCGGCTTAAGGGTACCGAGGTGTACATCAAGCACGTCGGTAACGCAGTCGTCTTGTTGCCGATCGACGGCGCCTGGGACGCTCTGACCCGGTCACTGGCCGCGTTCTCTTCGGATTTCATGCAAGAGCGGACTCAGCCACCCCAGCAGGTCCGTGACGAGCCCTTCTGATGCACTACTTGCTCGATACCAATGTCTGCATTCAGCTCATCCGCCAGCGTTCGCCGGTGCTCCTCGCACGTATACGGTCCTTCGAGACCGGCGACCTTGGCCTCTCCACAATCACGGTTGCTGAGTTGCAATACGGCGTCTTCAAGAGTCGCTACGCCGAGCAGAACGCCGCGGCGCTTGAGGCATTCCTGCTGCCCTTCGATGTTCGGCCATTCACGGAGGACGCAGCGGCCGCATACGGTCGCATCCGTACCGAACTCGAGACCCGCGGCGAGCCTATCGGCAGTCTGGACACGCTTTTAGCGGCGCACGCCGTGGCCCTTGGGGTACCAATCGTCACCCACAACACGCGGGAGTTCCGCCGCGTGCCTGGCCTCGACGTCGAGGACTGGACCGAGGAGTGACGGCGTGGAAAGTGCCTGTTTACCACGGCTGCCCATGAGCAGACGGTGTAGGCCGAGTAGAACACACGACGATGCCATAGTCGTACGTACTCGACCAGCACCGCCAAAAGGACTGAACGGTGGCCCCTCCTACGGACAGCCACCCAGACGACTCCTCGACACCTACAGCTTCGCCAGTCTCTGCGCGGGATCGTGATGCCAGATACGAGGAGTCGGCCGGAACCGAGGCGCCCCTGCGGAGGCTACGCAGGGCCGCGCCCACCCCCGGCGCCGTTCGCGCATAAGTGATCTCTGCCTCTCGGACCAGATAGAGAACTTGCGGCAACGAACAAAGGTCAATGGCCTCGATGGCAGCGGCAGCTGTCGAGACCTGGCAACCATCCGCCACCACTTGGATGAGGTCGATGTTCAATTCACAATTCCCTAAAACTTGTTCCAAATATGGCCTTGGCATGAGCAAGCGGGCAGCGAAGCGGTTGGCTGCACGCTCGTCTGCGCCACTGGCTGCTCCTTGATGCCCAAGGATGTAATGTCCAATCTCATGTGCCAGCGTAAAGCGACGGCGTGTGTATGCTGTGTCAGCATTGATGAATACGTGTTTACCGCCAACAAGGAAGCCGTCCGTATGGTGGCTTATATAGTTAACCGATAAACCGAGACGCCAAGCGAGAGCCATCACGTCGATAGGTGGCACGAGATTGTACATGCTTGCAACGTGATCCGCTACAGTCTCCGGGGATCCCACTTCGCCAAGCCCGGCAATCACCGACTCCCTGCCACTCATTTGGGCTATTCGCTATATAGAATGGGCAGGTTGAATACCAATGCACTGCCAATCAGATAGACGATGCTCTTGAGGGCGTCGGCCGTTCGATAGCCGCGAGCCTTGGCCTTGGTCGCCTGGATGAGCGAGTTGAGGCCCTCGAGCAGGCCGTTGGTGGTTCGGGACGCGAAGAAGGCGAGAATGCCGTGCCAGTGGTCGGCGATCGTGTAGGCAAAGGTTTTGGCCGGCTCGAGCCGGCTGTGGGTGGCCCGGTAGTACCAGCGGCGGAGGAGCTTGTCCGCAATGCGGACGTCGGACTCGCCGTAGATATCCTGTAGGTCGAGACGAGCCTTGTAGGCGCGAACCGTCCGCAGGTTCAACTTGGACAGGTCGGTCAGGCGGCTGAGCTGCTTTTGCGTCAGGTTGGTCGCGTTCTTCAGCCAGATGTAGCGGGTGCCTCGGAGGATGTCCTGCTCGTGCTGCTCTTGGCGGCGCACCTTGTCGACCGCCTCGCCCATCCGCTTGATCACGTGGAAGTGGTCGAAGATCACCGTGGCATCGGGGAAGTACTTCCTTGCGCCGCTGGCATACGCCTCCGACATATCCTGGGAGATCTGGGTGATGGCGGCGGGATCCCCGCCGTGCTCGATGAGGTGGTCGCGGAAGCGGCGCAGGGTGTCGCCATCTCGGCCGACGGTGACAAAGATCACTACTCGGGCCGTGTCGAGGTCGGCCACCACCGTCAGGTACTTGTGTCCCACCTGGTAGGACTTGTCGTCGACGCCGATGCGACGCACACCGCTGAGGTCCAGGCGCCCGAGTGCGTCGTTCACGTGGTGCGTGACGATCCGCCAAAGCCGGGTGTCGTGCTCGCGCAGTTCGCGGGCGACGACAGCCATAGGGGCGTTCTGGGCCTTCTGCATCACGAGGGCTTGAAAGTGGTAGTTGAAGTGGCTACCGGCCTGCGCCCAGGGCACCTCTGCCCGGTGCACGCCGTGCTCGGCACAGCGCACCCGCACCGGGCGGGCGACGAGGAAGGACTTGAACATGTAGTCGTCGAGCGTGCGCCAACGCCGCTCGGGCCCTCGGTCGTACACGGGCGAGGGCGCCTGGCACTTCGGACAGGCGAGCGTGATCACGCCGTCGGCGAGGTCCACGCGGACCTCGAGTTCGTGCGCCACCAGTGCGATATCCGTCACGTGCCACGGGGCGACGATACCGACCCCCTTGGCGAACATGTCCTGAAAGGAGCGGAGCTGGGCAAGGATCGCATTCCCATCCTCGGGTCGCATCACGGGAGGCCACCACCCTTGCCTTGGCGTGAACGCCGACCTTATGGCACGCCGTTCGCCGCAGGGCAAGGCGTCCCCTTCGGGCCTGCTTCGCAGGGCCTTGCCCAGCGGCCACCGGCGTCCCGCACGACAGTTAGCGGCGGGCCATTCGCCCGCCGCCTATGCACTCAGCCTGAATGATCCTTCACGCTTCACCTTTTTCAGCGAGGAGCCCGTCAGGCTGAGGAGAGGAGCTCGTTGACGGTACCCCAACCGCCCTCGCCTGAGCAAGACCGCGCCGCCAGATGGGTTGAGATCGTCACCCGAGAGATCGTCTCCGTCCTCAAGGAGAACCTCGTCTCCGTCCACCTGAACGAGCCCAGAATCGCCGAGTTCGCCACCATCGAACGGTCGGTCCAGTCCCTGCTCCGCACCGTCGGCGGCATCCTCGCCACAGACTGAGCCCACGCTGCCCAGGACGTCCTCCAAGGCCGCCGCCGGTGTGCGCCGTGTGACCGTCCCATGGCGCTCGACCGCGTGCGCACCCTCAAGAAGTTGAGCCTGGTCGGCGCGCACACGCTCACCCGCCCCCAGTACCTGTGCACGCGCTGCGGCGTCCGCACCGATCCTGCCGACACGCTGTGGAAGCTGGGCCCGGGTCTGCTGTCCCCTGAACTCAGTCGTGTGGTGTCGGCGGTCGGCGTGGAGATCCCCTCCTTCGAACGCGCCACCGCCACGGTCAGCGAGACGCTGGGCATCCACCTCGCAACCCGAACGGTCGAGCGCACCTGCTAGGCGCTCGGGGCCGTGGCCGAAGCCGCAATCCAGACCGAGATGACAGAGGTCCTGGCGCGCCCAAGCGACGACAGGCAGGTCGAAGTGCCGACGCCATTACCGTCGGAGGCGCCCACGCTTCTCGTCGGTGCCGATGGTGCCCGGGTGTTCCAGGACAAGGACTGGCGTGAGGTCAAGATCGGCGTGGTGTGTGAACTGGGGCCGGACCGCCGTCGCCATCCCAAGACCGGCCGTGATTTCTCGTTCTCGGGTCGCGCCAGTACGTGGCCGGCGTCGAGGATGGCGACACGTTCTTCGCCCGCCTTACCACCAGGGTCGATCCAGCGCGCGATCGTGCCCGTGGCCCAACGCCCTCTCATGATCGGCGACCGCGGCCCGTGGGTCTGGGCGCGCAGTCTCAGCCCTGGAGTCACGTCTCAGGTAGCCAGTCT
The DNA here is from genome assembly GCA_021791995.1 of Bacillota bacterium. GTDB lineage: Bacteria > Bacillota > Sulfobacillia > RBS10-35 > JAJYVN01 > JAJYVN01. The sequence goes on along the minus strand of JAJYVN010000122.1, from coordinate 3,238 downwards.
GATGGCGCCAGGAAGTGGCGAAGCCTGTCACCGCAGCCCGGGAAATGGCGGAGCGCCGAGCGGAAGTCAGAGGAGGCCATACGGTTGCAATGATCGGCGCGGACAACATAACCCGCCGTAGCGAAGGGCCACGAGCCAGGTGCGCGATCCCGCAACGGCCAACGCGGTAACGCGGAGGAGCCTCGTAGATCGCTTGGGTCTGACGCCAACGCCGGTGGTACGACGGAATGCATCTGGCCGACTGGCTGGGGGAGCGCCGCGTGACGGAGAACGTCACGGACGGTTCGGAAAGAGGGTGATGGAAACGGGGCCTCACGGCAACCGCGCCAGCGCCCTACTTTAGCAGGTAAGGGCGTCCAACGAACGGTTGGTGCAGTCCCCCGGGCCGAGTCGCGGGGTGCCGGTGGCGGGCGTCGGGGCCCAGCGCCTTCGTCGCCACTGCCGGGGCCGCTTGCGCACGCTCGGTGAGCGTAATTCGCCGCTTGCTCCGGGGCCACCCGGCTATCGAGCGTGTTCTGTGGTGGCACGTGATACACTGGCGGACAGGCTTGGGGCGTCACGTCGCGGAACCACACAGGGGTGATCATGTTGGATCGTCAGGCATTCAAAACCCCAAACGGGACCTTTTGGCCTGTCGATGGTCACCATGCGTTTGTTCCGAACGAGCTCCCCCGCAGCTTGGACTATACGCATGCGCTCGTCATGGCTCTGTCGAACGCGGACCGTGCGCTCGCAGAACTGCGCGGTCTTTGCCGGGCGATGAGCAACCCGTATCTGCTGATCCCTTTGTTTATGCGAAGAGAAGCGGTTCTGTCCTCCAAGATCGAGGGAACGCAGACCACATTCCAAGACCTCGCGGTATACGAAGCGGGGCAGCGGTTGCTCTACTTTGATCGAGCCGCTGTGCCTGGCGATGCTCAGGAGGTCTTCAACTACATTGGAGCGCTGCAGCACGGCCTTAAGCGGCTGAACGAAATTCCTGTCAGCCTGCGCCTGATCAAGGAGCTCCACGAGATTCTACTCACCGGGGTCCGGGGCGACTATGCGCATCCCGGTGAATTTCGCGATGGACTAGTGTGGATAGGCCCCGCAGGCTCACCGGTTGAGACTGCGTACTACGTTGCACCTCCAAGAAATGCCCTGAAGCCATTGCTGGATAACTTCGAAAAATCCGTCCACGAGCGTGAGCGCATGCCTCCACTCATTTGGCTCGCGGTGCTCCATTATCAGTTTGAGGCCATCCACCCATTTCTGGACGGCAATGGACGGATTGGGCGGTTGCTCATTTCGTTGTTGTTGTCGGACTGGGACCTGATGCCCCAGCCACTTCTCTACCTCAGTGCATACCTTGAGGCAAACCGAATCACATACTATGAGCGACTCATGGCGGTGTCGAGTGATTCCGCATGGGAAGACTGGATCCTGTTCTTCCTAAAGGGTGTCGAATCACAAGCGACCGACGCCATGGCGCGCGCGACGCGTTTGCAGGATCTTCAGGCGGATTATCGCGACCGCGTACAGAGCGGCAAGCGGGCGTCGGCACTCGGCCTCCGGGCTGTTGACTCAGTGTTCGACACGCCTGCGCTTAGTATCTCCATGCTGGCCAAGGAACTCGCGGTCCCCTACCATACGGCACGATTCCAGGTGAGCAGGCTTGTCGACCTAGAGATCCTTAGGCGAATGGACAGGTCTGCCAAGGAACAATTGTTTGTGGCACCGGAGGTCCTCTCCGTGATTGAGGCACCGCACTTCGCGGACTAGCGTTCGATTTGAAACGAGGGCCATGAAATGCAAACGTGGCCGCCCTCAGTTGCATCAAATGCAACACAGCGGCCGCGCGAGGCTTCCAGAAGTGGCAGAGCCGACGCGGCCGGGACGGCCGGGGTGGTTCTGAGCTCACGAAGGAGGGATTGTGGCCTTGACTCGACGACGGTTGACTTGGTCCTTTCACAAGGTGATAGGACCAAGGACCGACGGCGACAGGCTGGCCCGAAAGGAGGCGCCGACGACCAAGGACCCGCGGCCGCTCATCGAGATCGTGCTCGAGCCCGGCGAGCACAACTGGGGCGCGTACGGCCCGAACGTTCCGGGGTGCGCGGCGACCGGAAAGGATCGCAAGAGCACGCTGGCATCGTCCTAAGGAAGCGCTCGAGTTCCGCATGAGCGCGTCCGACGAGCCTCTTGGGTCCGTGACGGCAACGATGATCGGGTAGGCGTCTTCCACCGCACGAGCGCTTGCCGAAAGGTGGGCGGTTTCTCGCCGGTTCGGCCGGGTGGTGCCGCCGGCGCGCATGCAGATCCAGGCCAGCGCCGCCGTTGGCGCCGCTGGCCTGGACGGGGCGCAGTCGCCGGCGGCCGCGTCTGTGACGCCGTCACTCGACTGGAGGTGGTGTTCCCATGGCGTACGCTGCGCGCCGGCTGACGCGACGGGTGACCTGGTACCTGAGCCTCGGGCCCACCCGGCTGGCCGTCGACGTCCAGGGCGTCGAGACGATCACGGCGGACGACACGCTGACTGCGCGCGCAGGTGGGTCCGTTCCCGTCGACCTGCGGTGCTCGTGCAACCGCACGTTTCGCACCAAGCCCGAGGCCGTCGCGCAAGCGAGGGCCCACGCGGCGGTCGCCCGGGCCGCGTATGCGGACTTCGGGAGGCGTACGAGCGATGACGACGACGTCGTGGGGCATTTCGTCGCGGACGTGGACGAGCCGACCGCGCTCGGCGAAGCGGTTCCCGGGCCCGCTCACGACAACGTGCCGCATCTGCTCGCGGCGCACGTTCGAGGGGCGGGTCCTGTGCGCTGAGTGCGAGGCCCTTTTATGGAGGCGACGCCCTGCGTCCCCCAGGGGCCGTACGACGGCGGCCTTGATGCCTGGGTCGACGCGCTCGCGGACATGTACGTTCGCCGGTCGGACCCGCGCGACACGCGGGTGTCAGCGAAGGCGAGGTTCTTCCGGCTGGCGGCGGAGCTCCTCGCGGAGGCGAGCCGGCCCGAGCGTGAGTGGCAGCCCGTGAGGCGCTGCCGGCTGTGCAAGCCGGGCGGTCACCGCGGCGTCCGGCTTGCCGACGGTATCTTGGCGGGCAAGCACTGGGTAAGCGTCAATCGGCGCACACCGGAGCCTGATGGCCAGGGACCGCTAGCCGGTGCACGCCGTGCTCGGCACAGCGCACCCGCACCGGGCGGGCGACGAGGAAGGACTTGAACATGTAGTCGTCGAGCGTGCGCCAACGCCGCTCGGG
>JAJYVN010000121.1 GCA_021791995.1 Bacillota bacterium | reverse complement strand
CATGCCTCGGGAACGGGCAGTCAGAATCTGTGTAAAGGCATACCTGCCGGACATGATTGGATGTGCTTGTTCGCGTCTCCAAGACGTGGCGCCCGAGAGCTGCCAGGGCGCTCGTGCGCCATGCGTATGTTTCGTGGTAGCCGCATCCGTTGCAGTACAAGTGGACAAGCTTCGATGCCATGCTATAGCCTTCCTTCGTTTGTTGTCGGTAGCGTACTAGCGCTACCCTGTGCCGCGTCTAGACGGAGAGGCTAGGCGCGGGGGAGGGAAGTGCTAGGCTTCGTCCTCCTCGCGCAGGGCGTCCCAGACCTCCCCGAAGTCCACGTCGTCCAGGCTACCGATGTCCTTACGCATGACGCCGGGGAAGTGCGCCGTACGCCACGACTGACGACACCATGCCGAGAACACCCCCAAAGTGTGCGCCGTGGCCTGCGCGCGCGCCTCGTGGTATAGCGGCTCTTCATTCGTAAGCCACAGGTACAGCGCCCAGGTGGCACGGTTCGTCCAGCCGTTGTAAGGGTCGTTAGTGGCGTCTCGCTCATAGCCGTCGAACCAACCCGGGCCGTGCGTGTCCTCCCGCCGGCAGTGCGCCTGTGCCTCTTCCAGCGTGAGCCCAATCTTTACGGGTCGGCTTGCCGTAGTGCCATCCTTGAACATGCGGACAATGCGGTATGTGTCCATGGTCGCCATCCTTTCTTGGGCCCCTCTAATGGAGCCGTGTCCCCGCGTCGACACCATGATAGCGACCGACGCATTGACAGTCACAATCCGATCCATGAGCGCCACGGCACCGTGCCCCGCAGGCGGTGGGGGCCGGGAGGGGGCGGTACCGCAAGGCTCGCGCGGGGGCCCACAGACCACATAGGGGACACGCCCCAAACCATACGGTGCCACGTCGACCCCGCAATGCCTCGCGGGGTTCTACACTCATCGGTAGCCCTTCGAGCCTGCGGAGACACATAACCGACCCTTCGGCGGGGAACACGGGCACCATGCGGTTGGTTTGGTGCGCTCCATGGTCTGGACAATCCACGTAATCCATAGCGAGCTCTAGTCGAGCCACCAGCACCAACCCAGGTTGGCGAAGTCGTACAGGGTGCGGCCGTCGATGGTCACGGCGGGGGCGGTATCGATCCCCGCGCGGTACTCGATGCCATCCGAAACGGCCACCTCATACGTTTCCTGGTTAGGGAAGCAGAATGCGTCCTGCGCGGGGTTGTAGTAGGCATCAGGCTCCATGTTCCCCGCCGTGGCGTTGAACGCGTCAACGAAAACCTGTGCCTGTTCCTTGCTCATGTAGGGCATCTCCCACCCATTCCAACGTTGGGCGGGGTTGTGCCATGCCTTGAACGAGCCGGGGACTCCATCCATGGCTACTCGGCAAGCATGAAGCATGGTAGGGCACCTACTTTCCTAGAATGATGCGAGCGCGTTCGCCGGTTGTGGTATTGACCACAATCAGGTAGGAATGGGTCTCTTGCTGGAAACGCTCATACATGACAGTGACATTAGCGCCGATCTGCGTTCCCATATGGAACGCGTCCGAGAGGAACGGGTTGCCGGGGCGGATAGGCTCCATCTCCTCAACGTGAAGCACGGCGGGGCACCTCCTCGGTATGTCTGCCCTATCACATAGGACAGTGTACTATCCATCCCCGGCCGGGGGATGGACGGTCCACAACCCTACTACTGGGGGACGCGCCGCAGGCTACGGACGTAAACTGGCTCTACCTCCATGTAGCCATCGGCCGTCCGGGCCACGTAGTCCACCACGCGGCGGCCCAGGAGGTAGGCGCCGATGACGGTCAGGGTGCCATCACCTTCGCGGTAGACGCGCGGGGAGCAGGGTACGTAGACGGGGCGCGGTTCCGGGTTTCCGTTGTACACAACGAATGCCTTCCTTCTTACTCTGATTTTTAGCGGGGGTACCCCTACAGGGGGCACACCTACGCCGCGCAGGGGATCTCCTCGCCGTCCACCATGATAGCCGCTTGCTCGAAGGCGCGTCCCACGGCGAGCGCCCATGCCGTCACGGCTTCGGCCGGGGCGCCTAAGATGACAACCTGAGCTGAGTGTTCGATCACGATATCCCCGGCCGGGGAACGCCAAGAGCCTAGGACAGGAGTCAGGGAACAGCCACCAAAGGTCTGGGCGGCAGACTGTAGGATGGTTTGGGTACGGTCGGCGATGACGGCCGGGGCATTGCCAAGGCCGATATAGACGGTCATGGGTGATCCTCCTCTAGTGATCCTGTGCCCAGTCGGAAAGGCGGCGCCAGACCATTCGGGGGCCGGAACGGCGGACGGCGCCGGGGACACCGAGAGAGTAGCGAAGGCGCCAGTAAGTGGCACTGCGCCGGGGAAGGGTAGTCATGGTGTCACCCTTTCGGGGGGATTCTGTCCCATAGGACAGTGTGCCGCCCACCTTCGCGGGGAAGGTGAACGGCCCACAAGCCTACCGGTTGGCGATAGCGGCTTTGACGGCCGCGTTCTGCTCTTGGATGCGTCGGTTGCCTTCCTCGACACGACGTTCGAATTCGGCTTGGGCGGTAGCGGCATCCTCTGCGGTGGCGTAGAGAGGTTCGGCTGGGGTAGAGCAGAACCAGCGTTGGTAGGGGTAGCGACCGCACCATACATCGCCCTTCGTGCTTGCGGCCGTGACGCGGTGGGGGCCGAAGGCGGTAGCGATCCATCCATCCGTGATACGGTGCGTGGCAAAATCGCGTACGGTACCGACGGGAATCGGCATATCGAACACTCCCCATAAGGAAGGTTTGGGCAGGGTATCCGCTATGCTTTCCCCCGGCCGGGGAAGAGCGTAGCGCATACCCTGTCCGGTACGCGCGCCCTATCTCCTGTGTGGCCCTAGCGGGCTGAGGAGAAGGGCAAAGGCTCCGCGCCACCCTGCCGATCCCGGTCAGGGGTTTGGCGAACTGGGGCCGCGCGGTAGACAAGTGCCAACGTCCGCGCGGGGGTTCGTGGTGCGGTTAGGTTGTCAAAGGTCGTTGAGGTGGGCCGGCTCGTGGCCGGTGGCGTTGCTTGCCGAAGGTGGGTCCGGTGCGCTGATCCCGGAGGTGATTGCTCGCCGGGGATTCCGGCCTTCCTAGGCTCGCGGCGTCTAGGTGGTGAATGGGCGTTCCCTACGCTCCGTAGGGTCGAGTGGCGTCTGCTATGGGCACATCATACGATGTCACTAGTCATCACGCTACACTCATATAGGGTGATGACAGGCGACTAACGACAACCAGGGTGGTTTGGCTCGGCCAGGCTCACTGGATCGAAGCCGGAGGTATGATTTTTGGGTCAAATTCCGGTCTGGGAAGGCTAGGTCCCCCGCGCGGCGTAGGGCGCGCTCAGAGTATGTCGGACGGGTTTTCGGGCCGATAGTTGCACGCCATTTGCACGATAGCGGGCGAGAACCGCAAAGCCGCGTCCAGCCTGGGTTTGCGGACACCCCCCAAAAGACCGATAGTTGCACGCCATTTGCATGATAGCGTGCATATTATCTACTGGGGGGAATGATTGTGACTGGATACCTAACGTTAGACGAAGCCGCTACCCTGCTCCGAACGTCACGATACAAACTAGTACGCCTTGAACGCGGGGGTTATATCCCCCGGCGCCGTATGGTTCCCGGCTTATCGAAGGTGCGCCGGTTCAAGCTGGCTGATTTGGCGGACTTCCTATTCGCGCGGGGGTTCACGATGCCAAACCCGTTCCCGCTAGGTAGGCCGCCCAGCCTAGCCACCCTGCGCGCACGTATGAAGGATGCTCCCAACGTCACTATCCGTCCCAGGGAAAAATGAGACATCCCTCCGTATTATGAGGTAGGAGGGATGATCGATGCCACAACTACCCCCCGGCCGATTCCCACGCTACCGCCCCAAGGGCCCCCGCGCTCACGGCCGCAGACTCCCCAATACCGTCTTGGCCACCGTCCTTGGAGTAACAACCCGTACCATAAGCCGCTGGAAGGCCGCAGGCTTGCTCGATAACACCCCGGCCGGGCTTGCTGCCTTCCTCCGCATGGATACTCCCTGGCGACGCCACACGATGTCATTATCCGTCCCAGACAAAAGTGGGACATCGCCAGACGCACGCTGAGGCCCTTTTGCGGCCCGTCACCTATCCCCACGGTGGATATACCGACCCACCTTCCTATCTGGCACTATACAATCCATAGCCCGAACATTCCCCCGCACGCCCCCCGCTATCGTTCAGCCTACCCAGCCCGCCCCCACACTCCACCCCAGCCCACCCCACGGCCGACCGCACTGCCTCGCCACCATCCAGCCAGCTCCCCCACACTCCCCCGCGACCACGAACGGTCGGCCCGCCACACGCTACCGCCGCACGCCACCACCACACGCCACCACCACACGCCGGAGCAGGCCACACGCCGGAGCAGGCCACACGCCGCACGCCACCACCGCAGATTAGCAGGATGCCATGGTGACCATCCCCCGCCGTAGAACCCACGTCGGGCTGCTCGTAGAACCGACCCGCCGTCCCCACCGAAAATTCACCTTTGGGGGCCCTAGAGGCCATCCAAATATACACGACAAAATTTTTGGCCCCCCTATTTAGGCACCCGATTTAGGCACCCTATTTAGGCACCCGATTTAGGCACCCGATTTAGGCGCCCAGTCTAGATCCTCAACGTAGAAGACCCCAATGCCGTCTGTTGACTAGCGGCAACAAAGCGAGTAGGATGATGGTGGAGATCGCCCAACATCGAAGTGACACCAATGAGTTCTGTGGCGATCTCCTAAACATGTCTGGAGGAGGCTGTGAGTCGTGTGGAGTCGTCTTGGAATCGTTTTGGGCGGGGCTGCCATGCTTGCTATCCTCTTATGGATCTATCGTAGTTTTGCCCCCGCGCTGGGGTGGGGGGCGGCTATCGCCGGCAGCCTCACCATTCTCTTTGCTACCCTCGTTGCCGTGGTCATCCTCTATAGGATCATCCGTTGGGTGGTGAAGGGATAGTTGCTTCCCCCGCCTGGGTATTTTCTGTCAGATAGTTTCCTGTTGACAGGGTGCAGTAGGCGAGTAGACTGATTGTATGCTAGTGCAAACGGCTTCCCCCGCCGAAACAGTTTTTGCCGCCATCCCGCTCCGGGAAGCGAGTCCGTTTGTCCTGAAGTATCACTACTCGCATGGACACCATAACGGCCCCGCCCTGAATGTCGGCATGTTTGAGGGGGGGGGGCTCTCGTGGGCGTCTGCATGTTTGCCACTCCCTGTAGCGAGAATGTTAGATCCGCACCGTTTGGCCCCGCCGAGAAGCACCGCGTCACGGAACTCCACCGTCTGGTTTTACTAGACGAATGCCCCCGCAACTCGGAAAGTCACTTCATATCGAGAGCCCTGAAGATCCTCCTGGAGAAGAAGCCCGGCATCCGCTGTGTGTTGAGTTTTGCGGACCCCAGCGCGGGGCATGCCGGCACCATCTACCAGGCAACCAACTTCATCTATACCGGACAGAGTAGCCCCGCGACGTTCTACCTAGACGCTGATGGAAGACTCCGCCACCCCCGCCAGAACGGCCACAACGTCACCAAGGCCGAAGCCGTTGCCTGGGGCTGGACCCCCACCAAACGGGCGGGGAAACACAGATATGCTATGATCGTCGGCCCCACCCACGCCGAGCGCAGAAAATGGCGCGGGGCGCTCCGTTACGAACCTCTTCCTTACCCCAAACAAGTCAGTCGTTGACACGCGACTCTATCGTGATACCATGCATCTTGGAGGTGTATTGAGTGAAGAGATTCCGCTGGTTCCTATACCGCAGTGTTGCGTTCCGACTCCTCGGAAAAACTTCCATCTGGCCCCGGCCGGAAAAGTTCTGGGAGACTTGCGGTTGCAATCCAGCTAATGGTGGCAGCGGCATCTGCATGTGCTCGCGGGGAAGTCTGGCGGTGTGGTAATGGACGACGACTTCACTCCTTTCACTAGGAGGTATCCGCGTGGATGATCTGAGCCCCGGCACGAAAAAGGCCGCCTCTCTCATCAAGAAAGACTTGGCTCGGCGGGGAATCGTCCCCCCGCACGTCTACATCTGTGACGACGGGGCCGTTGTCCTCCTTCGTGACGGAGAAGAAGACAGAGTTGTCATCTGCCCCGGCATGACAAGACTTCGCGTCAAACTCGACCTGCCGGAGGGGTTCAGGTGAACGCCACCCCCACGGCGGAGGTCTATGCCAAGGCGCACGGCCTCACCCCAGTTACAAAGGATGAACTCGAACTCCTTGAGTCTATTCGAGAAACGCTCGACGGAGACATCATCCTTAAGATCCTCGGGGGGCGTGTCACGGAAATGCGTGTAACAGAAGTCAGGAGGTTTCGACCGTAATGTGGCCGTTCAGACGACGTAGCGAGGCTCCGAGTCCCCCCGCAGAAGGACGTTCAACTCTCATCTCCCCTGACTATCGAGCCCTCTGGTATAACCTCGGCCCCGCTGAAGAGGAGTGGAGCGGGGAGCCTGTTCCCCCCGACCGTCTGGTGGACGAAGCCCTCCGATGCTACGAAGTTGTGAGGAGCAGGCGTATGGCGCTCGCAGCCATAGATGAGGCGGAACGAACGAGGGAACGGGAACTAGAGCGCAAGCGTGACCTGGCCAAGTTCCATCAAATGCTGGAGGACGTTGGAGTGGACTACTCCCCCGCCGAGAATCCTGCCAGAATCGCCGCCGGCCTTTGGTTCGAGCGCGACGACAGCGACTTCCTTTCTGCACTTATCTGTGGCACCCAACTCTGCGACGAATGTAAGCATGTGGTTGGTGCGGAGGTGTTTGCCCTCTCTGACGTTGGTGCCGTTCTGGCGGGGGATCTTCTCCCCATCCCCCATAACCATCCTGAGTCCCTACCCCACGGTGAAAATCGTGTCTTCACTACAGAGGAGCAAATAGATGCAAGCGAGACTCTGTGACCGTTGTAAGGACATCATCCCCAAGGACCACAAGGCCCTCATCGTGACTGTCGTTAAGGAACACCAGGCGGTGCGGCAATACAGCCTAGTGGGCCTAGGCTCGGCGTCGCCGAGCCTGGATTCTTCTCGTTACTCCTCTACCAAGGAACTCTGTGAGGTCTGCTCCGAGCAGTTTAGGACTTTGTATGGGGCATGGCTGGGGGAGGCAGACGATGTACGTCAGATTGTGTGATCGTTGTAAGCATCCTGTGGAGGACCCCGCCGATCCCATGGCGCAACAGTACCGCGACCTATGCAAATCGTGCACAAGAACCTTCCAAGCCATCTGGGACCACTTCATGGAGAACAAGACGTTCGAGTGGTTGGATTGGCCCACGCACACCATCCATTGCCCCGCCTGCGACAGCCGTGTGCAGTTCATTGCCCCGCTTAACTCCACCACAGCCATAACCTGCACAAACGGACATCAACTGACCATAGACATTGAACCAGACGGCATGATCGAGGTCGACGTGCCTGTTCACTACCTCCCCCATCTTCCGGGTATCGCCGCCTGTTTCTGCCTATGCCTCTCGTGCGGCTCGCATTTACACACTATTTCTACCGACACTACTAGACTACGTTGTTCGAGATGCAGCCGACTGACACTACTAGACTACGTTGTTCGAGATGCAGTCGACTGCATGAAGTAGAACTAGACACCTGTAATGGCGTTGCACATGTGAGGCTACTGCCATGAGTGCTTTTGTCGTTCCCCGCCGCGCTGAAGGGAACCTGACTCCCCCCGCGCCGGAGGAAATCCAATGCCCTTCGTGCGGGAAGTCGGACTGGAAGGCCCCGTCGCCTATCAACTACGCACCCGTTTTTGGGCTCTTCTACTGTTACTGTGGCAATGGCACCTTGGAGTTTCTAGACCCTTTTCATGCCGTGCTCCGCAATGCTGAGAGTTCTCTGATGTTCGGCACGGGGCGTCCCCTTGTCGCGGCCAGGGTACGCGCGGCGGGGAAGCAGGATGAACTTCGTCATGCCGAGTGGAGACAGAATGCCCCACAGCAGTTCTCAGAGCCTCCAGAGACGATTGGAATGTGCTGCCGTTGTGGAGGAGGGGTAGAACTCACCTACAGTCTCTACACAGACGACTACACACATTCTGGCGCATGTACTGCATGTGGCATCCACTACACTGCCGACGTACCCCCCGTCGAACGGCTGGGGTACAAAGAGGAGCTGGAGAAGTGGCAGAGCGAGGAACCTGTTCTGCCGGACTGGATTGAGATTCCGTACCGGCAGGCATAACGAAGAAGGCCCCCTTGCGGGGGTCTTCGGCAACGCAGCCTAAGCGTTGATGGGAACCATTCAAGGATACCATGTCTCTATTTCCCCCGCCAGATGCTGACTAGCACGGGGGTACACCAGGAGGAACTATGGTAGGGTATATTGCAGCATGGGCGTTCTTTGTGGTCGTGGTGTTTGGCATCCTCGTCAACATCTTTACGAAGAAAGACCCCGCATGGGTACAGGGTCTGGAGATTATTTCTGGAGCGGCAATGGCACTCGTTATCTACCTGTGGATTGCCGGGGTGCGGCCTTGACAGATAGACAGTTCAAAATCGAAGCCATGAAAGCAGCGGGGAAAGAATGGCTCAAGACATGGCAGAGGGAAGCCCCCCGCTTTCGTCGCATCGAGGACTTCGGGGGACTTCTCTTCGAAGCCAACGATGCAGCCGCCCTCTTCCGAAGGCATCTTCTGAGTGTGTGTCCCGCCGCAACAAAGGACATGTTCGCTGACGTCGTCACAGAACTGCTGGGGGACTTCCCCGCCGAGAATTCGGGGCTGTTCAAGGACTCAGGCTAAAAAGTG
>JAJYVN010000120.1 GCA_021791995.1 Bacillota bacterium | reverse complement strand
CTTGTTTCTCCGAGGAAACCCTGGCGTAGACCGCGCAGCGGTCCTGATCGTGGGCCGTCAACCGCAGTAAAGCATCGACATCCCGAGATGAAAATCGACGCTGGCCACTGCCCAAACGAGTGATCGGCACTCGTCGGCCGGCCGCCTCCCATCGGTAAATCGTGCGGACAGAATCCGATCACCGGCGAGTAATGTTAAACGGCGGTGTCTACTCGGCGCTCTACGGAAGCGTCCAGTCCGACTCCGGTTGGCCGTTCTGATGCGTGTGGTGCTCGAATACCCCTGGTGGGAGGTTTCCACCAACCCTTGCAACGACGTACCCGACTGGAAGTTACTGAAAACACGGTGCAGGTCTCGGATGAGGGCCGTTGGCTTATGCGGACAGACGACAGAACCGTCTAATCGGAAACGGCCCCCACATCATAAGGCCATAGGGGCTACGGTCCGACGCAGGGCACCTCAGCAACCGATACCATGTCCTTCCGTATTGTTCAGAGCAACGTGGCGTCGACGCCTTCTTCATCCGGTGCGGGCGTCTCCTCCTCCACCGTGGTGGCGGCTCCCCACGCGGGATCTTCCTCAATCGGGACCTCACCCAGCGTTGATAGGCGCACGTGCGGCGGCTGTCCGTGCTGATACACCAGATCCAGCCACTGAATGCCCAAGCGCAGGCGTGTGCGGGTTTTGGTATCGGTCTCGGGGGAAAGACGCTGGACCTCTTGCCAGAACTGGGCGGCAGTCAACCCCGAGGACCAATCGTAGGCGGCTTCATGCGCATCCAAAAGGGCCTGCATGACTTGAAGCCAATTGGCGGATGTGAGGGGCTCCAACATGGTAGCCTCCTGAAGCGTCGCGATTCCCAGGCGGCAGCACTCTGCCGCTTCGGAATCACCGCGGGTCTCGAGCCACTCTGCCGCCGCCGTTACGTCATGGCGTCGTTCGAGGACAGTGTCGTAGAAGTTACTGGCGACGGCAAAGACCGAGACCAGGTGGGCACAACCCATGCCATCACCGCTCATCCGTCCAATGTTCGCGTAGGCCTTGGCGCGCCCACCCCGGCCTAGACGTCCAATGAGTTCCGCCTCGTCGAAGAGGATGACCCACCCGCTATACCCGGAGAGGGTCACGAGGAAATCGACCAGGCGGAAGTAGTCGCGCGCGTCACGCTGAGCTGAGAAGCGGCTGAGCTTTAAGGGTTGCGCAAAATTGCCGCGATGGACCCGCTTGACTTCGGCCACCGCCATATCGATGCGGGCCAGATCGCGGAGGAGGGGTTCAATGGCCTCGGTGCTGCTGCCCTCGATCAGGTTTTGGAGCACAGCGTGCAGTTTCGGATGGAGATTGTTCGCCGCAAACTCCAACACGTCGTGCGCGGTCTCGCTCCCGGCCTCCAAATTCCGCACCAAGCGCTCAATACCGGGCTGTGTGGCACCGGGCAGATACGTGTCTGCGATAACCTTGGGATAGACGCGGTCTAGCCGATCGAACGGTGTTTCGCGCGTCAGTGAGACGCTACTAACGACGAAGTTGCGCTGTGCTGCGAGGTGCCACATGGAACGCAAGGCATGGGTCTTGCCATCGCCGTAATTGGCTTGGATCACGAATGAGCGGCTGCCCTTTGTCGCCGCAATGTCGAGCAGGTCCCCCACACGCGCGAACAGCCGTGCGCGCCCCGATACCATTGGGGGCTCCTCTGGCGGCAGTGGCACCCCGCTGCGCAAATGCTCGATCAAGCGGCGGGAGGATCGAGCGCGTGCCGACGGGGAGTCGTCATTCCACACCGCTCCACACCTCCGGTTCCATGCTGTCCGTGCGCACCTGTTCTTGCCGGACGGTAGCGAGGACCGCCAAGACGCTCCTGCGTACGGCCGAAACGGTGACGTCCCGCACCGCCCACTGGGTGCGTGCCGCATCCAAGGCTCGCTGGCGGAGCCTGTCATCTGCCTCGGGAATGACGGCCGACACCAGGAGATCGGCTAGGGTGCGTCCGGCCTCGGGGTCGGCCGCCCAGAGCCGTTCGAGGACGATTTCGTCGGCGAAGCGGTTGAGTTCAATCGTCTCCACCTCGTTCGCCATGCGCGAGGCCAGGGCCGGATACGAGCGAAATCCCGTTTTAGCATTGTCGGCACCCACCAGTGCCGGAGGGCCAGCAAGAACGAGCAGGAAACCAGGAAGAAGCCCCATGTCGTCAATCAGTTGGCGGACGGTTTCATACAAGTCATCCCGGCGCTGCTTGGTATAGCGGGGTCCGTCTGGAACACTCTGCACAAACGACGCCCATGTCTCCCGACTCTCGTTCGTACCAAGGGGAGCTGATTTCGCGCGCGGTCGTACGTCCACAACCGCCTCCATCCCATCCACCAGCACAACGAGCCCCGCAAAGCCCACCATCCGGATGAAGTGCAAGAGGGACCGTAACCACAGCCGCGAGCGGAAGCGGTCGGCACTGGTGCCGAGGCGCATGCGGTTGCAATCTCGTACGCTCACACGGCCACCCCGCAGCCAGTGCTCGAGGAGACCGCTTTCGGACGGTTCATCCGTGCCCCACGCCGCCTCTTCGCAGAGTCGCAATAAACCCAATCCGTATCCGTAATCCAGCGTCGATCTCTCACAGAGGCGCTGGTGTAGGGCATCCGACACCCGAACCCGCATCTGTCCCGCATCATGGCCGCTCAAGATCGCCCATTGGGTCAAGGTGAGGCGTTCATCCAGATGGACGTGACCATACCCAAGTTCTTCTACAAGCTGGGCGCAGTACCGCCGTGCCAGGCCCATGAAGTCCACCTCGCGCACCGCAGCTTGATATACGAGGTCGAAGCCCCCAAGCTGGGTATGGCCTGCATCCACTCGTGCGGTTAAAAATCCGCCTCCCTGCGCGATCTCCTCGAGGGCCACGAGAAAGTGGGTCTTTCCAGCACCCATCCCTCCAATCACCAGCTTCACCTTGGATCCGCCGTCTCGCACAAACCCGTCCGGTTCAGCGAGATAGTGGCGGCTGAGGAAGTCGATTTGGTGTGCAGGATCGATGCCGACCGATGACGGAAGGGGTGGATCTGCAATGGGCAGAACGCGCTCACTCATTGCGCTTTGGAGCAGCCTCTCCGGTGTTTCCGTGGGCCGCGCCTCCCTCCTCTTGTGGGGGAAAGTTCTCTCCGACCCGAACGGATCTATACGTTGCCGATGTCCTCTGCCGCCGTGACGCGGAGTCCGGTCACCGGCTCCCAGCCTCCGCGCGCATTGGGAATCTGGAATCCGGCCCCCACCCCCCGCATATCTTCCAACATCACATGTCGCGATCCAACAGACATGGGCGTCTGGCGGTATCGGAAGATGTCAAAGGCGAATTCATCCCGGGTATAGCTGGCTCGACCAAAGGTCGGCAACTGCAAAAGGGCCAACACATCGCGCAAGGCCACCTGCTGCGAGGAGGCACCGGAACGCGCCCGGCGTTCCAAGATCAGTACATCGAACGCGCGCGCCAGTGCAGCGCCGAACTTGTCGGCATCGAAGGTGGCACCCCACAGGCGGTCCCGTTCACGCTTGACCGCGTTGGCCACGATCTCGGGCCGCAGGGACCAGAAGGCTTTTCGTCCGATCCAGACCCGCTCCTCAGAAGGGCGTAGCCGAACGTCAAACGGAAACACCCGGTAATCTGGATACGAACCGTCAAGCCGAACCCCCATGCCGACACACGCCCGTTCGAATCGCTCCCCATACTCCGCACTGCGGCTGTCCGTGTTCGCTGGCTCTGGAATATCGGCGGCAAGCGTGAAGCCGACGAGCGTCTCCGAAAGCAGTTCCAGGGTTTTCGCCGTCTCTGCGGCACGTTTGGCTGCATCGGCCACACGCTGGCGGAGGAGATGGAGATCGGCGCGATCCGCCCCCTTGCGCAATTGTCTCGTCAAACGAGCGCATTGGGCTGCGAGACTGTCGGCCTGCTTGGCCTTGGGAACAATCACGTCATCGAAGGTTTCGAACAAGAATGAGCCCTCCTGAAGAACACCTTTCTGGATAGTTGGTGACGGGGCAGTGCAATTCCTGCCGAACGACAGTGTCGCTGTCGAATCAGCTCACACCGGTGCACCGGCGGGCTCGATCGCGCATTCGGTGAGCAAGCGCAGAGCACCGGGAACGTCGAGCGCGCGCTGCGCGTGAAGTTTGCGCTGAAAGACGGGCGGCAGGTAGGGTCCGAACTTTGGCAATCGCAGGGCGCGGTCGGGTATCAGATCCAAGAGTTGCTCCTGCAATGCGGCAGGGTCCGGCGACTCTCGGCCATAGCGCCGGAGGGTATCCACTAGCGGTGGCCATTCCACCGCCGTCGTGACCGCGCCGTACCCGGTGACCTCCCAGGTAACACCACTTGCGCGTTGTAGCATCAACGCCAGTGTGTTTGCGACCCGGTCACCGGCGAAGGCATAAAACGTCGAACACTCGGGACCGACGTACACGGGGCGTTCGCAGGGGCCCAGGCCGATCCCACCAAACGTTTGGCTGAGGCGCTCGAGGATGTCATGTCCCTGTTGGTCCAGGTATGGGTAGTGGCGGCCGGACAATAGGACCGCCACCATCTTCTGGCGCACGCGGTCGTGAACGGCCATGGGCTGGCTCGTAAACACCGGTGGGTTTTCGACCGCGCCCGGTATCACCTGCATCCGCTTGCGGTTGTGGTTGATGCCATCCAGGGTCCAGATGTGCCCGGCGAGGATCAGGGCCGTGCCCGTGTGATAGATGGGTAGTGGCGGGAGCGTCCCGAGCACGCGGGATCCGTGTGCCACCTCGTACGCCTCCTCCGCACGAAAGACGGAGTAGAAGTCGCGGTGATGGGCCAAGCGCTGGCCCTCCCAACCCGCAATCAGTTGATTCCCTGCCCACTCAAGATGACCCTGTTCCAGCATGTGATCCAAAAGTGTGGCGGGGAGCAACTGAGCCGCCTCGGCGGCGGTCAGGCCGCGCTCCACCGCGATCGAGAGCGCCTGGTGCCAGCTGACATCGTACGCCGGTGTGATGTCGAGGGGCGGTTCGACCCAACCCTCGCGCATCAGTTCCACTACCGCCACTGTCTGCACAAGCCCCTCTTCGTCACTGGCGTAAAGCTGGCCCACCCGGTCCTGCCCCTGCGTTCTGCCACTGCGACCCAGCCGCTGGCGGAGTCCTGACACAGATTGTGTGCAATCCACCTGAACCACCAGGTCAACGCCACCCACATCAATGCCAAGCTCCAAGGTACTGGTGCAGACGATGGATCCCTGTTGGGCCGCATGCAGGGTCGCTTCGGCACGGCTGCGTTCCCTTTGGTGGAGCGAGCCGTGGTGGGGCAGGTAGGCGGTGGAAGAGCCCGCCATGCGGTTCAACGTCAGGGTGGTGGATTCCACCCGGGCACGGCTGTTGCAAAAAATGAGGGCCTTTTTGCCGCGGCTGACACGAAAGAGATCCGCATCGATCTTGTCCGCCTCCCGATACTGCAACCGGAGCCGCAGCCCCTTGCGCGGACCTGTTCCATCACAGACGGAGCAGGGGAAGCCCAGGAAGGACTCTGCCACGCACCGATCACCCACCGTTGCAGATAGCCCGATGCGCCTCGGTGGTCGTATGGCGTATCGGGCTATCCTGGAAAGGAGCGAGTGCAGTTGCGCACCACGTTCCGTTCCGAGAAAGACGTGCAACTCGTCCATGACGACAAATCTAAGCTCGGAGAAGAGCCGCGTCAGGTGCTGTGCGCGGTGAATGCACATGGCCTCGAGTGATTCCGGCGTCGTCAGCAAGATGCCAGACGGATTCATCTGCGTATGCGCCTTGCGCGTGCGGGGGACATCGGAGTGCCAGAGGTGCGCGGACACGCCCGCATACGCCCCCAAGGCCTGGGCCCTCTGCCATTGGTCGTTGAGGAGGGCCCGCAAAGGAGAGACATACAACACACTGAATCCACTGGGAGCCATGGGATGGGAGAGGATGGGAAGCAGGGCCGCCTCCGTCTTCCCCGAGGCCGTGTCCCCAGCGATCAGCACGTGGTTCTCCGTTTGGAGAATGGCTGCGATGGCCTGATCCTGCAGCGGCCAGAGAGCGGACCAACCGAAGTCAAAAACAGCGCGCTGCATGGAGGGTGCCAATAGGCGCCAACTCACCGTGACCGGAACACCTTCCGTTGTTTCATGGCATTTCCACCTCAACGAAGTCGGATTGCGTAATTTCCTCCTCCGCGTCGTGCAGGACCGCCGCCCGGTCGAGGTCAGGATTCTGCTGCAGCACGTTCAAGGCTTGGAGGAACAATCTGAGGGTCTCCCGCACCGTCAGGAAGCGTTCGGCGCCTGGGCGGGCCAGAAGACGCTCGAGAAAGGTTTGGACGTCCTGTTCACTGATGCGGCAGGGACCGTAGAAGTGGGCATGAAGATCACGCACCTTGAGAAGCAGTGCGAGGAACTCCGCCGCTGACAGTGGTTGCAGCACCAGAACGGGCTGCGTCAGGTCGCGGTGGGACCCGTCCACAAAGGGATTGGTTTGCAGCCGAGAACGCAACGCAGGGTAGCTGTACAGACCGCGATGCGGATCATGCACCATCTCGGGCGGACCGGCCAGATAGAAGCCAAGGTGGGGCGAGCGGCCTTGCAGCGCATCGTTCAGCAGCCGCAACAACACGTCATAGTTGCTGGCCCGTGCGGTCGGCTGCGCGATCCGCACGAGATGAACGCCTTCGTCGAGCATGACCAAGAGACCTTTGTACCCAGCGTCCACCGCCAAAAGCGCCAGCAAGCGAAGGTGCTCATACCATGATGCATCAGTGATCGGTGTGATGCCAGATAGACGGAGTGCCGCGCGACACGCACCGGCGGTGCGGAAATCGCCGCGCACAAAGCGCATCGCAGCGGCTGCCATCTCCTCGTCCCCGGCCAGTGCTGCTTCGTAATAGCGCCGCAGAACGGCCGCAAACGCAAAACCACTCGGCTGCTCCATTATGAGTCGTAAGCGGGCGCGTAAGGCGCGGTCGACCGCAGTCGCCAAGGCGGGCGAACGCCCCACTGCCTCGGCGTCACCCAGACGTTGGCTGGCATCGCGGCGAATCTGATCGGACCAGCGGTCCAACACCACCGCGAGTGCCCCGCCGTCCGCGCGGCTCTCGCTGGACAGCCTTGCGGTCAACTGAGCGTACGTGGCCAGTCCATGCCCTTCACCGTGCAACCGTAGGTCCGGGCTGAGGTCCGCGTCCGCCACCACATATCCGCGTGCCAAGGCAACCTGACGCAGGAGCGAAAGGAAAAAGGTCTTGCCCGCGCCGTAATCTCCCGCAATCACCTTAAAGACCCCACCGCCGGATCCAAGCACCTCCAACTCCGAGAGCGCCTGGCGCAGCTCTGCCACCCGACCAACGGCCAAGTGTTGGAGACCGGTGCGCGGTGCCACACCCGCTTGCAGACTCTGCAGGATTGCCTGCACCTCTCGCAGCGCGGTCTCAGGCAAGCGGATCCTCCCCCCTGGTCAGAGCTGCTTGATACGATGCAGCAAGATAGACCGTGGCATCTTCGACCCGGGTCGCTGGTTCCCCTGTACGGCGCACGGCGGCGGCATCCAGGCAGTCGAGCAGCGTACCAACCAAAAGACCGTCTGCCGCCGCAAGGGTACGCACGGCAGACAGGGGGAGCGGACCCTTGCAGAGTTCCGCAACGAGCGCAATCGCCGCGGGTGGCAACGCCGGGCTCGGCGCAGGAGCAAGCGCTTGCCGGAGCATGGCACCGGGATCCGTTTCCCCTGCAGTTGTTGATGGCTCTTGCCGCCGCACGATGGTGGGGGATTCGGACATCGGATCAGGTACCAACTCGGCAGCCCACCGCGTGGCAGCATTCATCGCTTGACGTGACCGTTCCAAATCGGTTGGGACCACAGACGGCGGGACAATCGCGATCGGCACGGCCCAGGCAAGGAATTCCCGGAGACCGGTCGGAAGGGCGAAATAGTCTCGAGGGGGATCCGTTGTTTGTCCTGTCGCGAACCGTAGGGCATCCGTCACGATGCTCCAGCGAAACCGGTAGAGTGGACCACGCGTGGGAACGGGACCGTCGTTGAGTACCGTCGTCCAGTTGCTATCGCGCCGCAAGGCCCACTGCATCCCCAGCGCCATCAAGCGCTCCAGAACGGGACGCATTTCGGGCGCGACGGCTATGGGCCAGGTGATCGTAACCTGGTTGCGTTCTGCGGCGGGGATATGGACGAACGTGTCGAAAGGGGCCCCCTGTTTCACGCCCGCATTGTGCCGTAGAGGGAGGATTCCCGCAAGCTCGGCGGCCGTCTGTGTGACAGCCATCGTCAGGATGTCGATACACGTGCGATCCCCCTGGATCCCACGGCCCACGCTTGCCCGGATCCAGCGAGAAGCACCCCCAACCCGTTCGCGTCATATTCGACGAGCACATCACCATCCATGTTGGTCCCGACGAGCACAACCGACGATCCGGCCTCCGCGGAGAACCAGATCACTCCGTTCACAATCGTGAGCGCTGGGTTCGCTGCGACGACCAAGCCTTGCGTGGAGAGGGCGTTCGGTAGGGTAAACGATGTGAGGAGGCTGCCCGTTGTGGCACCGAGGACCGCAAAGTATGCGTTTCCGTTCACGGAGCATTCCTCGACCACATGCGCATCACCGATTGTGGAGGTCACGTTGCCCACGGCGTTGGCACACCGGGGTACCGCTGGCACCAGTGCCGATGCCGTTCCTGTTCTTATAGTCTTTTATTTCCGGCTACTGCCGGTTTCCTATTGGAACGTTCCTGCTTCGCAGCAGCCGGTTTCACCAGGCCGTTCTCCTGGCCAGAGCCTTCTG
>JAJYVN010000119.1 GCA_021791995.1 Bacillota bacterium | reverse complement strand
CGGGACCGGATCGCGGTGGACTCTACTGCCTCAGAAGCCGAGCAACGTGCGGCTGCACTGCGTTCGGAGCGCGTTCGGGCGGCGCTGGGCGGCGCGGAGCCGGATCGCGTCGTGACGGTTGCGGGCAAATTGGTGAACATTGTCGTTCGTGGCGGATGACGCGGGAACACCCGAGGTGAAACCCTTTTGACACTGCCGTATGAACAGATCGTCGATGCGGTTGGACAGGGAGAGGTCGCTCCGGTCTACCTCTTGGCGGGGCCGGACGTCTTGCAGGTGCACGCGGTGCTCTCCGCGCTACGGGATCTGCTGTTTCCCGGCTCGGCGTGGGAGATGGGCTTGGTTCACCTGGCGGGTGCGGCGGTCCGTCCGGCGGAGGTGGTCGCGGCCCTGCGCGGGCGAAGCCTTGTGGGCAGGGTTTTGGTGATCGTGGAGGAGGCCCCGTGGTTTGGGGCGCGGGAACGCGCGGAGGGGGAGTCGAAGGAGCGCGACGACGATACGCTCTTGGCCTACCTCGAGCGGCCGTTGCCGCAGAATGTGTTGGTGCTACGAACCACCACGGAGGCCGACCGTCGGAGGCGCCTTTACCGGAAGATTGCGGAGTGCGGCGTGGTGCTGGCGGCTGTTCCTCCCAAGCCACCCGCTTCAACCGAGTGGGTGCAACGCCATGCAGCACGGATAGGACTGCACCTGACAGCGGAAGAGGTCTCTCTGGTGACCGTTCGGTCCGGTGGCAGCTGTTCTCAGATGGATACCGAGCTAACGAAGCTTGCGGCATGGGCTGGACCGCCCGGACGCATTCCGCGCGAGGCGTTTGACCTGCTTGTACCTCCCACATCGGAGGAGCGTGTGTTTGACCTGATTGATGCGGCGGTTGCCGGAGAGGGTGAGGAGGCGCTCCGCATCGGTGCGGCCATGCACCAACAGGGGGAGGCGATTCCGCTTCTGCTCTTCCTGCTCGCCAAGCAACTGCGCACCCTGATCGCGATGGAGGAACTGGTGCGAAACGGCACGGCCGATTCGGCCACCAAACAGTTGAATTTGCACCCGTTTGTGGCGCAGAAGGCCCGGCAACAGGTGCGCCGCTGGACCATCCCCGCGCTGGTGGAGGGGCTGGAGGCGATTTGGCGTGCGGACATCTCTTACAAAAGCGGGGCTACCGACGAGGAATCCGCACTGTATCAGGCATTGGTGGGTATTGTAAAGGCCGCGCACGGCAGTGCACGAGAGCGTCCCAGCGTATGGGCACGCTGAGAGGTAGTCGGATCCATCGCACCGCTGGCAGGATTCCGGACCTAGGGAGGGAAGATGAGGCGACGACTCGGGTGGAGGGGGGAGGCTCTTTGGCAGTGGCGGTCGGCCTGTGCATTCAGGTGGCCACCCAGGCGCACCAGCCCGTTCTGAGCGATCTGCGGCGGCAGGTCGGTTGGGGCGCGGGCGGCCTGGAGGGGAGCTTCTTGGCGGTGGCTGAGGGTCGCCAAGTGATCCTGATCGCCGAATACGACGGGGGACCCGTCGGGGCGGTGACCGTCAACCTGACGGGTCGACCCAACACCCCTCCGCGCACGGGTCACATCAGCGACCTGCTTGTTACTCCACTCTGGCGGCGGCGTGGCATCGGCGGGAGCCTGTTGCGGGCAGCCGAACAGGTCATCCGTGAACGCGGGTACACGGATGCGACACTGGATGTGGAAGCGAGCAACGCCGTGGCGCTCCACCTCTACCAGCGCTCGGGATACCGGCGTCTGCGCACGATACGCTTTCCCTGGGGGCCGGGCTATACCTTGCGTAAGGTGCTTGTACCCGAGCCTGACCAGAGCTCGTTCTCCCTCTTGCGCTGGTTGGGAGTGGTCCGTTAATCGGACGTGCCCGCGGCGTCTCTCTCCGCTCAGTGCTGGGCGGCCGCATGGACGCGCTTGGCGAGCCGACTCTTGCGTCGGGCCGCAGTGTTGGGGTGGATGACGCCTCGCTTAGCTGCGCGATCAAGGACCCGCTGAGCGGTACGCAGGGCGGAGGTCGCCGTCTCGGGGCTCTCTGCCAAGAGGACCGCCTTGGTGGTGGTGCGGACGCGGGTACGGACGGAACGGTTCCGGACGCGCCGCTTCTCGGACTTGCGTGCCTGCTTAATGGCGGAATGGGTGTTGGCCATGGATGTCCCCCCTGTGTCGCCCAGCATGGGGCGCGATCGCGATTTTATCAGACCGGATGCGGCAAAGCAACTCCGTACCAGGCTCCGTGACAAGCCCGTGTGCTTAGGGCATGATCGCGTCGGAGGTCTTGCCTGTGTGGAACGGTGTGCTGCCCGAGAAGACGCAGACCTGGAAGGACCGGATGCGCAGCTTCGTCGAACGCGAACTGGTACCGCGTGAGTCCCTTCTCCCTCCCTTCGCGAGTCGCCTTCCTTTTGCGGAACTGCGCGACATCGTGGCGGGGCTTCGCGCCGAGGGACTGTGGGGTCTCGCGGTACCGCAGGCGTTGGGCGGGGGAGGGCTGGGCTTTGTCGGTCTCTGCGCACTGCGGGAAGCGCTGGCGCACACGACCCTCTGGAGTTTGGCGCCGCTTCTGGGGACGGAACCCCCGATTCTGCTGTATGACTGCAACGCGGAACAGCGGGAGCGCTACCTCCTGCCGACGATTCGTGGGGAGCGGCAGGGGTGTTTTGCCCTGACGGAACGAGGGGCCGGGTCCGACGCGGCCGCCATCCAACTGCGCGCCGATCCGGATGGGGATGGGCACTATGTTCTCAATGGCGCTAAGATCTTTACCTCCCATGCCGACGAGGCCGATTACGCCCTCGTGTTCGGCGTGACACCCGCGCACGCGGACCACTCCGCGGGGATCACCCTGTTTCTGGTGGACCACGGCACGCCGGGTTTTGAAATCGTGCGCCAGCTCGATACTATGGGGGGCGACCGACCCTCCGAATTGCGTTTTGAGAACTGTCGGGTACCGGCCGACCGCGTTTTGGGGGAGGTTGGCAATGCCTTTACGATGGCGCAGCGTTGGTTCGCTTGCGATCGCGTCGCACTGCAGCCGCCGATCGCGATTGGTGCGGCGACGCGGTGCCTGATGCTGGCTCGGTCGGCGGGCGTGGCGTCCGATCGGGAGATCGGCCCCATGTCCCTCCAGCTGGATGCGGCGCGCGAGATGATGTATGCGGCGGCCTGGAAGGCCGACGCCGACCTCGACATTCGGCATGAGGCCTCGATGGTCAAGGCCACGGCAACGACAGTAGCACTGCACGTGGTTGATCGGGTGATCCAGTGGTTTGGTCCTGACGGTTATGGACCGAACCTCCCCATGGAGCGCTACTATCGAGACATCCGCCGGTTCACTATCGCAGCCGGTACGCATGAAATTCAGCAGTTCGTTGTGGCGCGTGGCCTGCTCAAGGGTTACGCCGCGTTGGACTGCGTCGAGGGGGGAGTCCGGTGACAACAGAGGATGATGGGCAGAAGTGGCGCCGCGTCGCGCGCGATCTCATCGCGGCGTTGCGGCCGCTCGAGGAATCTTTGCCGCAGCAGGGCCCTCCCGGAGTTGCCATCGCGGAAGCGGTACACCGAGCCCGCCGGGCATGTGGTCTGTGGGGGTTGCATGCTCCTCGGGAGGTGGGAGGACTCGGGCTGTCGTGGCGCCAGTGTGCGGTGGTGCAGGAGGAGTGGCACCGGAGTCTTCTGGGACTTTGGTCCTATCAGCTCTTCTCGGCGGGCGAGTTCCCGCCCGGTGTGGGTGGGTTGGGCAGCGATGTGGTGGAAGCGTGCGTCCGTGGCGAGCGACGCGTCCATCAGCTGCAGGTGCCGGAGGGATCCTTGACCTTCCAGATGGGCCCGGACGGGAAAATGATGGTCGATGGGGTCTGCCCCGGTGTCCCTGCTTGGAAGGCGACGGATCTCCTGATCGTCGCGCAGGGGGATGCGGGAGTCGTCTGTACGCTCGGTCTTGCGGGCTATGCCGTGGTGAACCGCCGAGGCACCATGGGATCGGCGGAGTTGGTTGATCTGGTTTTCCAGGGGTGCCGTGTGGGACCGGATGGCGTGTTGGAGGGGATCGGTGATGCGCTGGCACGGTGGCAAGCCATGCAGCGTCTGCAGTTGGCGGCCGGGGCGGTGGGGGCGGCGGAGTATTGCCTTGAGAGGGCATTGGAGCATCTTCGGGGGCGCGTGACCTTCGGGAAGCCGCTCGCGGACCGCCAGGCGATGCAGTGGCTTGTGGCCGATTCGGCGCGTGAGCTGCATGCGTCGCGACTCTTGGTCCATCGAGCAGCCCTGCAGGCGGATGCGGGGGGAGATCCGACCCATGCGGCTTTGGTGGCGAAGGTGGTAGCGACGGACGCCGCCTGTGCCATCGTCGATCGGGTCATCCAGATGTACGGGGGATACGGGTATTGCCGGGACCTCCCGTTTGAGCACTTCTGGCGGGAGTTGCGGCTCTATCGGTTCTTGGAGGGGAATAACGAAGAACTGGCGGGGCTGGCGACAAGCGATGTCCTGGCGCGGCTGGACCGTTGACGGGAAGAGGGCTGTCTCCCGTCAACGGTCCAACGGGATGCGAGGGCCATCTCTTCGGCCGCTAGCGGGCGTTTCAGCCAAAGTTCCTGACCTTCACAGCGTCGCAAGCGTTGCGTACCAAGGCGCCTGGCAATTTTATGACGGGCTGTCCGTGCAGATCCACCGCTACGAAGCTTGCGGATTGTGCAATCCTCCTCGCCAGAGCGGGCATCTTCGGGGATACTGGAGTGCAGTATAGAGTGGAAAGGGGCTGGTACCCGGCTCGGGCATGCCCGTGGCCGGGAGCGTGCCGTGCAGCGACCATTGGTTCCCGTTCGATCGACCGAGACCTTTCGGTCTCTCCTCCATCCCCGTGGAATTGCCGTCGTCGGAGCCTCGACCGATTCCGAGAAGTTTGCTGGCCGGATCGTGCCATCTCTTTTGGCCTGTGGCTATACCGGCGGCCTCTATCCGGTGAACCCGCGCTACCAGGCGATCGAAGGTCTTCCCTGTTATCCGAGCGTGCGTCAGGTGCCTGTGCCCTGTGATCTGGTGATTGTCGCTGTCCCGGCGCAGTACGTTGTCGGGGTCGTGGAAGAGGCGGCCGCGCGAAAGGTGGGTGCGGCCATCATCCTCTCGGCTGGGTTTGATGAGGTCGGTGGGGATGGGGATCTCCGCACGGCCGAACTGCGGCGTGTCGTGGCAGAGACGGGGATTCGCATCTATGGTCCCAACTGCCCTGGGCTGTGGCAGATTCGCGATCGGTTGGTGGTGACCTTTTCCGCTCAGTTCGATCCAGCCGCTCTCCTCCCTGGACCGGTGGGGCTCGTCAGCCAAGGCGGCGCATTGGGCCGTGCCGTGCTGGACACGATGGACACCGGGCTCGGGTTCAGCTACTGGTTCTCGACGGGGAACGAGGTGGATCTCGAGGCGAGCGACTTTATCGATTTCTTGGCCGAGGACTCGGAAACCACCGTCGTGGCGGCTATCCTCGAGGGTTGGCGGGATGAGAGTCGTCTACGCCAAGCCTTAGAGCATTGCAGCACCGTTGGTAAGCCGGTGGTTCTACTCAAGATCGGTGCGACTCCCGGTGGGGCGATGGCCGCGCGTAACCACACGGCCGCCAAGGGGGGCGCGGTGTCCGGCGAGTCCATGCGATCGTGGGGCTGCATTCCGGTGGAGGATCTCGATGAACTCTCGGATATAACGCGTCTCTTTGCACGCTATCCGGAGCCAGGGCCCGGTGGGATTGGGGTCTGCACGTTCTCCGGCGGTGCCGGAGGGCTCTTGGCCGATCAGGCTGCCGTCGCGGGCGCACCGCTTCCGCCCTTGGCACCGTCCACGACAGCCTCCCTCCGCAGTCTATTGCCGGAGATTGCAGCGGTCGCGAATCCGACGGACCTCACGACCGCTGTCTTCCAGGATCCCGATTTGGTCGGGCGCTCGCTCCGACGGATGGCAGACGATCCGGGCATCGGTATGCTGCTCTTTCCTCTGCCACATCGGCACGATCAGTTCGATCCGATGATTGCAAGGGCTCTGGTCGATTTGGTTCCCCGGCTGCCGAAGCCCCTCGTCGTCGTTGCCCTCTCGCCGACATTCGCCTCCGAAGAGGCGAATGCCATCCTGCGCGAGGGGAAAGTACCGGTCATCTCGTCCGCGCGTCGCGCGGCGCGGGCCGCAGCCGCCTGGTTGGCCTACGGGAGCAGCCGATCACACCGGTGAATCGAATCGGACGACCTGCCCCTGCTCGTGGGACTGGAAGGCTGCATCAATGACGCGCATGACCCGCACGCTCTCCTCGGGCGGGACGCCCTGGACGGCTCCTGGCTCTTGTCGGAGAACCCGTACCAGGTTCGGCCAGAAGCCTTCGACGCCGTTTGGTTCCGGCCAGTCGGTGGTGAAGATCCGGCCGCGGACACGGTGCAAAAGCTTTCCCTGCAGGTAGCCGCCCTCGGTGCCCGAGACGTACCAGGCGGTACGCACGCCAGCCAGGGAGACGGTATTCATCTCCACATGCGCAACCACAGAATCCGTGAATGTGATCTCGATGTGGAAGCCGTTGTCGGCGTCCTGCTCCTGGAGCCAGTGCCCGTTGACCAATTGGCAGTAGACACGCTCGACGGGAGCCCGATGCAAAAGCAGCAGTTGGTCGACGCGGTGGCCCCCCCAGTCATAGAGCATTCCGCCGCCATAGGCGCGTTCGGCGCGCCATTGGGAGCGAAACGCCGACACGCCGTAGGTGAGTGAGCCGGGGGCGAAACTGTGCTCGACGAAGCCTAACTCCATGATCCGGCCGAGGTAGCCGGACTCCACCGCTGACTTTGCCTGGAGGAAGTATCCGTCCCAGCGTCGGTTCTGGAACACGCTGAAGACGCGACCGGCACGGGTGGCAGCTTGCAGCATGGCATAGCCTTCATCCGCATTCATGGCCATCGGCTTCTCACACACCACGTGCTTTCCGGCCTCCAAGGCAGAGATCGTGAGAGGGGCATGCGAGGTGGTCGGGGTTGCGATGAGCACCAACTCAATCGCTGGGTCTGCCAAGAACCGATCCAGCTCGGCGTAGATGGTGACGGGGGATCCCGCCCAGTCGGTCTGGGCCCGGGCGCGGCACGCCTCGGTTGGATCATAAATACCGACGAGGCGAAAGTCCGGCTCCTGGCGCCCAAGGTGCCCGGCGTGCCAACGACCCTGTTGCCCATACCCGACGACTCCGACTCCCCATGCCATGCGATCACCCCACCCACCGAATTGTCCTCTGGCTTCTCGGATGGATGTGCGGTTCCTGCGGTATGGGCACCGGAGTTTTGGGGCGTCGCCGTGGGTGGTCCGCCGTCGTATGATGTTGGTCGTGCCTTGCGGGCTTTCCTCTTCATAGAGGGGAGCGGGAGGGGACATGCACGGCGTAGTGGCGATTGCTCTCTTTGTTTCTGTCCTCACCCTCGTGATCTGGCAGCCGCGCGGTCTCTCGATCGGCTGGCCCGCAGCGGTGGGCGGCCTTCTGGCGGTCCTTCTGGGCGTGGTTTCCCTGGGGGATGTGGTCCGAGTGGTGGATCTCGTTTGGGACGCCACCCTGACCTTTGTGGCGGTTGTTCTGATCTCGCTACTCCTCGATGCGATTGGTTTCTTCGAGTGGGCTGCCCTGCACATGGCGCGTGCCTCCCAAGGTGATGGTCGGCGCATGTTCGTCTATGTACTGCTGTTGGGGGCAGTTGTCTCGGCGCTTTTCACCAACGATGGCGGGGCACTGATCCTGACGCCCATCGTCTACGAACAGAGTCGGGCCCTGCGCTTGCCACGTGCGGCGGTCCTGGCCTTGGTGATGGCCGGCGGATTCATTGCGGATACGACATCGCTACCGCTGGTTGTCAGCAATCTGGTGAACATCATCTCCGCAGACTTCTTCCATATCGGATTTATCAGCTACGCGGTACGTATGGTTCCCGTCGATCTGGCGGCCGTGTTGGCGAGCCTCGGCGTCCTGTATGCCTTTTTCGGCAAGGATCTGCCCACACGGGTGGAGGTTGGGGAACTGCCAAACCCCGCCTCCGCGATCCGTGATCAGGGCCTTTTTCGGCTCTCCATCGTTTTGCTCGGGCTGTTGGTGGGAGGGTACCTCCTCACGCAGGTTGTGCATCTGCCCGTGTCGGTGGTGGCGGGAGGTGCCGCGCTGATCCTTTTGGTGGCGGCCTGGCGCAGTGGAACCGTGGATGTGCGCCATGTGGTCCGTGATGCCCCATGGCGGATCGTGGTCTTCTCGATCGGGATGTATGTGGTCGTATTCGGACTGCGCCAGGCGGATCTCATCACCGCGCTCGGTGCTGTGCTGCTCCGGGCAGAGCGCCATGGGATGGGGGTGTCCATCCTTGCGACCGGCATCACAGCCGCTGGCCTCTCGGCCGTGATGAATAACCTCCCGGCCGTGCTTGTCACCGCCCTGGGGATCGCGGCCTCGGGGGCGCATGGGGCGGTTCGACTCGGGATGGCCTTGGCCAACGTGGTGGGGAGCGATCTCGGACCCAAGATCACCCCCATCGGATCCCTGGCGACGCTATTATGGCTGCACGTCCTGGAGCGGCGCGGGATGCGCATCGGCTGGGGCTACTACTGTCGCGTGGGGGTCGTCCTCACCCTGCCGGTCCTTGTCGCCGTGTTGCTGGCCCTATGGGGTATCACCGCGCTTCATGCGTGACGCCGTTTCTGTTCTTATAGTCGTTTGTTTCCGGCTACCGCCGGTTTCCTATTGGAACGTTCCTGCTTCGCAGCAGCCGGTTTCACCAGGCCGTTCTCCTGGCCAGAGCCTTCTGCTCCACAGGCGTTTAACGTCTCCA
>JAJYVN010000118.1 GCA_021791995.1 Bacillota bacterium | reverse complement strand
CGGCCAAGGCGCTCGGTCGGGCGATTCGTGCTCTGCGGCGTCGCTCCAAGGCGCACAGCCGCAAGCAGAGAGGATCGAAGCGACGGCGCAAGTCGGCTTTGGCCCTGGCCCGACTCCACCGGCGGGTACGCAACCGGCGGCAGGACTTTCACCACCAGCTCTCGACGAGGCTGACGAAAACCAAGTCGGTCATCGTGATGGACGAAACACAAACGATACACACATGGGCGCGCTAACTCTCGTCCTGTCCGTACCGCATCGCTGACGCGACAGACGGACGCTCGTATTGGGACGCCGAGAGCGCGATGTACGGCCCGACGGGTCGCGAAACTCGTCCGTCCGAAGGTAAAGGCAGGCTGCAGGGCACCGTGGCCGAAGAGTCGCCCAAGAGCAGTAGCAGAGAGCTACCGCCGGCGACGGCTAGTCTGGCACCTTCGCAGAAACCTTCGATGCGGCTCGGCAGGATTCCCGACACCACCGTCTGGGCCTCCCTGGGTTCCCGGGGCCGATCCTGCGTACGAAGGGACGCTGGCACTTCTTCCACGAGCAGCGTTCGACTCGCCCAGTCCCGGCCTCCAGCCAGAGGAAAATCTGAAGAAAGCACGCGTGCCACAAGGTCGGGCACTCCCACGACGGAATCAATCGCCCCATCCAGGGGGTTGCACCAAGATTCATTTCCCCAAGGATCTGGTTCCAGCCTATCATTTCCCCTTTATGAGCGCGGATCTCCGCCAATGTATGTTCCACCGTTCTATCAGGGTGAACCGTCAGCATCAAGTGGAGGAACGTGCGCCCCAGCTCTCTGAATTCATCAGGCACTGCCGGATCTTCGCCCTTCGCAGCGCGGCTCATGAAATCAGTCAACCAGGTTTCGAAGTTCTCCAGGTGATAAGTTTCGTCCTGTGATACCGATCGCATGCGACGCAGGGCGTTGGACATCAGTGATGAGTGCTGCGCGACACGAAGCGCGATGTTGAATCCCCATATCCCGCCATCTCCCCGAAATGTAAGGGCACCCATCGCCATCGGTGGCAGACCCTCAAGGTTCACGGAGCTGCCGAGGCGCATAAACCCACGAGCCAGTTTAAGAACCCATGGGCCGTAGAGCGCACGGAATACACTTGGGCCGCTCGGACCGCCCCCTGATATGCCCGCGCCGTTCTGTTCTTGGTCTTGCATGGCCTCATGCAAGAGATCCAGGCGATATGCATACGCGAACGTTAACCGCAAGAAGTCCTGCAACGGTTCGAACTCCGAATCGTATTTGTCGAGGATTCCGCTCCCAGCGAGTATCCCCCACCTTCGAACAAACGACAAGGCATTGGTCTGAACGATGCGGCACACCCTGCAGCGGGCCTGCGAGGCGCACTGCTCTACGTGGTTCCACGTCTCTTGCAGCGAATGGTAGTTCTTTCCCCGCAGCCGCAAGACATTACTCAGTTCGATTGCAGGAACCAACTGGTCTACGACTTCGGGGCGAACAAATTTCTCGGAGGGTATTGACACGGTCCGACCGGCGAATTTTCGGAGTTCTTCCTGGCCAGGCACTCCGCGCCAGAACGGTACAGAGTACACAGACGCGGATCCCGTCGGAACGAAGCAAAGCGCGCCCTGCCGCTGCTTGAGTTCAATGGCGGACCGGGACCATGCCAACTGGGCCGGCGGGTGGTCAGGTATCGCTTCGTACAAAAAACTACGTTTATTCGCTACCATACCCGTATTGTACACTCGGCCCATGCCAACGGAACAGGGACGAGCACATCGGCATCCGCCGTGGGCGATCGAGGTTCGGCACGTCGAAGACCCGCGCGGGCCGGCGGACGTTGCGAGCGCGTTCGACCTTGTTCTGCGTGCGGCAGCGCGAACCCAACAGATAAGCCCCGCCACCCTTGACGAGCGCAGCGGGGCCGGGAGGAGAATCCCAGCCGATGGTAGCAAACGCTCAACTCGCTCGCAACCGCCAGCCAGACGACGTTCAGGAGTTGGTGGAACTGCTTCACGTGGAAGGCGCCGTCCTTGAGCTTCGGGCCCTGGGACTGCCCGGCGGCTCAGTCTCGGCCGGTTGGTTTGATGACACGCAAGCTGCCACTCAGGCGGCACATCTGCTTGATAGCCAGCAACCTTCGGGGGTGTATCTGACCTTGAACCCCGTCGACCGCAGCCTTCTCGCTCGGCGGGCGAACCGCGTCGCCCCCGTGCGCAAGGGACCAGCACTGACTGGCGATGCGAATGTCGTGGCGCGGCGCTGGCTCCCCTTGGATTTCGATCCGGAGAGGGCCGCAGGAATCTCTGCGACCAATGGCGAGCACCACGCCGCCATCGAGCGGGCAAAGGTCGTTGCGGCATGGCTTACCGCGGAGGGCTGGCCCGACCCCGTCCGTGCCGACTCTGGCAATGGTGCCCACCTTCTCTACCGGGTCGACCTGCCGAACGACCAAGCCAGCGCGATCCTCGTCCGACGCTGCCTGGAGCCAGTCGCCGCGCGCTTTGGCGGCCGCGGCGTTGTCGTCGACACTGCCGTGTTCAACGCGTCGCGCATCTGGAAGGCCTACGGAACGACGGCCCGAAAGGGCGACGACCTCATCGAGCGCCCACATCGCAAGGCGACGCTGCTCGCGGTTCCGCAAACCTTGGAATCTGTCCCGGCCCATCTTCTGCAGGTCCTTGCTGACCAGGGGCCGGAAGACGAAGTGCAGCGTCCTCTGGGCGGGCGGGGCGGTCCGTTCGACGTGGATGCCTTCTTGGCTCGCCATGGCATGGCGGCTACCAAAGGCGCGTGGCAGAACGGCGGCACAAGGTGGCGGCTGGCAAGTTGCCCGTTCTCCGACACGCACACCGACGGCGCTTTCGTTGTCCAGTTCCCCAACGGCGCAGTCGCTGCAGGCTGTCACCATCAATCGTGCACTTGGACTTGGCGCGAACTCCGCGAGCGACTCGAGCCCGCCATCTATCCTTCCCCGCACCTCGTGCCTCCGGACGGCCCCCAAGAGCCTCCGCTCGTCATGGCTGACCTTCGCGAGGAGGGCCTTACGACGCCCTCCGCAGGTCTCGCCGCGGGCGTTTGGCGAGGATTTTTCGGCAGGTTCCGCGACTGGGTGATACCCACCACAGACGGTGCCGAGGAGACTATCTTCGCCGGGGCGGCGGTGGCGTTGGGGTTGGCATTGGGGCGAACGGTGGCAGTGTCGTATGGCCGCCCGCTCTATCCAAATGTGGTTGCCCTCGTCGTCGGGCCGTCCGGCAGCGTTCGCAAAACCACCGTGCTGTCGCGTGCGGCGGCGGTTCTTGATCGTGCCTTCACTTCCGACTTTTTGCGGGTGACCCAATCGCTCGGTAGCGCCGAAGGCCTGCTCGAGCTCTTCTGTGACGACCAAGGCGACGCGCTTGAGGCTATTCCGAGTCAGCGCGTGCTTTTGAGCGAATCCGAGTTCACGAACATCCTCACCAAGATGGGCCGCTCCGGCACCGCGAACATTCTCGACGTGTTGATCAGCCTCTTCGACGGTGAGGACGTAACGCCCCGCACTCGCCATCGGCCGATCTCGGTCCGGCAGCCTTTCCTGTCGATGCTGGCCACCACGACACCTGAAAACCTGCAGGGGCGCCTCGATCCTCGTTTCATCGACTCCGGTTTCTTCCCACGGTGCTCGATCTTCTGGGCCACGGCGCGGGAACCGATCGCATATCCCGAGATGCCGAACGAGGCGGGGCTCGTGGCGCTTGCGTCCCAGCTGCACGAGCGCGCCAAGACGACGGACAGCCGCACACTGGCTCTCACGCCCAAGGCACGCGACCTCTGGCATGACCTGTATGCCCGCTATGTCGGCACTGAGCGGCAGATGATGGGCAGTCGTGCCCGAATGCTTACGCGTATTCCGGAACAGGTAATGCGATTCGCCCTGCTATATGCCGTCGATGCAGACCACGGGACGATCGAACGCGATGATCTCGAAACGGCCGCATTGGTCGGCGAATATCTCGTCGCAACCGCAGGTGCCTTGCCGGCGCTGGAGGGACGAAGCGCGGTCGAGGACGTCGAGCGGCGCGTGCTCGCCGCGCTCAAGGCTGCGCAGGCCGCGCAGGCATGGGCACCGGTCAGTCGCATTCACCGGCTCGTCAGCGGCAGGATCGATGCCCAACGCCTACGCCAGATTCTCGACGCACTCGTCGCGCTTGAACTCGTCGAACGTCGAACGCAGGAAATTTCGCATCACGGGCGGGTCACCGTCTATCGATCGAGGGAGGACCCCCTGTCACACGGTCACACGGTCACAGGGTCGTGAAAGCGGCGTCCAGCGCGGGTTTTCGGTCACCGCGACAGTGTGACAGTGTGACACCCCCCTCCCCCCAAAGCGAGGTGCCTTTCGTGGCCGACTTTCGCGCCGGTGGGGCAACCGGTAGCCTACCCGCCGTCCAAGCGGGAGATGGCGGTTCGAATCCGACCCCGGCGCTCCAATTTGGACCCAAGGATCTCATCGTGCGGGCGATCCCTCACTCCATCGCCGCCCAGGTGGCGCGCGACCGCCACTACCTCCGCAGTGCGCCGGCATCGCCCCTCTTGTCCTTCGGCGTGTTCGCGGGCCCTGGGCTGGATGGCGTCGCCATCTTCACACCGGGCCCGCTCAACGGCTACCGGCTTCTCGCGGGCGCCGAGCGCCGGGATGTGATTGCCCTTGCCCGCCTATGGCTGTCGGACGATTTGCCACGCCTGGGCGAATCGCGCGTCCTCGCCGTGCTCGCCCGTCTCGTCCATCGTGCCACCTCGGCCAAGGCAATCTTGGCGTACTCGGACCCCGCAGCCGGTCACACAGGCGGCATTTACCGCGCCGCAGGTTGGCTCTACCTGGGCCAGGCCGGGGCGCAACCGCTCATGCGCATCGGCCGCGGGCCGCCACGCCACCTGCGAACCGTCGGCTCCCTTCTTGGTACGCACAGCGCCCGCTACCTTCGCTCACGCGGCCTTGAGGTCGAGATGATCCCAACGATTCCCAAGCTCAGGTACTTGAAGATCCTCGACGAGAGCTGGCAATCGCGCCTGACCGTCGACCCCATGCCCTACCCGAGGATCGGAGGCGAGCGTCCGTGACGGTGACCGACATTCCGCTCGGCCGCATCCACCCCGCGCCGTGGAACGCGAATCGCATGGACAAGCCCATGCGCCGAAGGCTCTTCTCGTCGCTCGGCCGCTTCGGCCTCGTGCAGCCTCTCGTTGTTCGCCGCCAGGGCGACGACTACGAAACCGTCGCGGGCGCGCAGAGACTCGGGGCGCTCACGAACGACGGAGTCCAGACAGTTCCGTGCGTCATCCTCGACCACCTGGGCGACGCCGACGCGCGCCTCCTGTCGGTGGCACTCAATCGCATCGGCGGCACCGACGACGTGAATCTCCTCGGCGACATAGCCCGCGAAGTGCTGGCGGCGCTGCCATCGGAAGCGATCGCGAGCGTCCTGCCGCACAGCCTCGATCACTTGCGCGGTCTTGCCAGTCTGAGAGACCTGGCGCGCACGCCATCGGATACCACGACCGGTAGGGTCGCCGTCGGCCTGGCCACTCAGGCCGTCTCGTGGGAGCGGGTCCGGAGCGAGGGCTTCGAGCGGATCAGCTTCGCCCTCGACGGCGAGCAGCGCCGGGCCGTTGAAGGCGCGGTCGAACTGGCGCTCGTCGCCGCACCTGCCGCCGGCGCCCCGAACCGGCGCGGCGTCGCCCTCGCGCGCATCTGCGAAGAATGGCGCCAGGGTCGATCGGACGACAGTGCGGCGACTACACCGCACCGTGTAGACCGCGAAGGGAGCCGATGACATGCCGATCCCCAGCATCCCGACCGACATCACCTGTCCGGTGTGCCAGGAGAAGATCGTGGCGTCCGTCACGACCTCGAAGCGCGGGCGGCACGCGATCGGCCTCAAGTGCCCGCGCGACGGCTGCGACTTCCGGGGGTTCGTCAACAACGCGGCGTTCGTCGAGTCCCTGCTCGAGCGGATCACGGCGGCCTCCACCGAAGTGGACCGCAGCACGTTCAACCCGCCGCGGCCGTGAACCCCCTCCAAAACTTCGATACCGAGCGGCAGTGATTTGGACATCATGGGGGTGGCGAGATGGCGGGTGAGCGACGCCGCATCGGCCGACCGCGCGTCGTCGACCGGCCGGGCTTCCTTGGCCGCTGGGCCGAGATCTACCCGGACGTGCAGGCCGGGCGCATCTCCCACGGGAAGGCGGCTCGTCGTCTCGGCATCGGCCATGCCAGCCTGCTGCGCCTCCTGCGGGCGGCCGACGGCGGGGCTCAGCCATGAGGGTCGCGCTCTACCTCAGGGTGTCCACCGACGACCGCGGCCAAACGGTGGAGAACCAGCGCCACCCCCTCGAGGAGTTTTGCCGCGCCCAGGACTGGACGGACGTGCAGGAGTACGCCGACGAGGCGTCGGCGACCGACCTGCGCGGCCGACGGGCGTGGCGCCAGCTCCTCGACGACGCCGCCAAGCGCAAGGTCGACCTGATTCTGGTCTGGCGCATCGACCGCGCCTTCCGGTCGGTCCTCGACGCCGCCCAGACTCTGGAGCGCCTGCGCGCCTGGAAGGTCGGCCTGCGCTCGTATCAAGAACCCTGGCTCGACACCACGAGCCCCTTCGGGGAGGCGCTCTACTACATCACGGTCGCGTATGCCCAACTCGAACGCGGCATCTTGTCCGAACGCACCAAGGCCGGCATGGAGCGGTCGCGACGCGAGGGCAAGCGCATCGGGCGCCCGCCCGTCAGCATGCGCCCCGGCTTTGGCGTGCGTTGGGCCACCGTGCGCCCCGCCCTCGAGGCAGGGGCCATCACCAGGACGAAGGCCGCCCGCGAACTGAATTGCTCACCCGCGACCCTGAACCGTCTGCTCGCTACCGAGGCGGCGGGACCACCTCCGCCGACTGCCTGAGCCAATCGGAGCGCAGGCGAAAGTCCCACTTGTCGTCGAGGGCGGCAAGGAGCGAGGCGGCGACCATGCCGGCCATCTCTCGTCCGCGTAGCGCCAGCACCTCGGGGTCGTCGAGAACGGGGCGGAGTGCATCCTCCAGGTCCGTCTCGAACAGCGCGTTCCGCCCGAGGTCAGACCGGCGAAGGATGAAGCGCGAGGCGATCTCGCCGACCACGGTCGCCGCGAGCCGCTCTGCATCTTCCACGTCCATCCGCGCGCCGAGGGTGTCACGCACCATCCTGTAGACAACCTCGATGCCGTCCCCCCGGCTCTGACCCGTCAAGTTGGTCGAACCAGCCATCGCCCATCATCCCTTCGCGCCGTGTGAGGCAGGAGGGTACGGACCGGCCAGTCCCGGCGTCAAGGGTCGCTCTTGTACCCTCCTGCGAGGGGGATCGCTCGAGGGCGAAGGCGCCTGTGCCAGCTGTTGCCAAGCATTGGTGGCCAGCGTAGCATCGGTTGAAAGAAGGATGAAGCCGTTCGCGCGAGACGAGGGAACCGTGAACCGCACGACGGCCGAGACGGGAGGACGAACGCCATGGCCGTGCGGGCCGACGGGGCATCGGACTCGGCAGCGGGCGCAAACGAGACAGTGGCGGTCGCCGTGCGGGCCGCAAGGACACGGCCATGATCGGCCGCCTTGTGCGGGTTGTCGCCCTGCTCGTGGTCCTCGACATTGCCGCGGGTGCCGCCCTGGACGCCCGCCTGGTAGCCCGCCCCTGGACGCATTGCGTGGCCCTGGCCCAGAAGCCGACCAGCGTCGGCGTCCGGGCGTGCGGGGCGGCGGTTTCGAGCATCTGGACGACGGCCCTGCCAGCGGCGAGCTGGGCCGTCGTACGGGAGGCGCGGACGATCTGGCAGAACGCGAAGGGTGGTAGCAACACGATATGAAGAGGCTCGTGCCCGCCGCGTTCGGGGCGGCGCTACTCCTCGCATCTGGCACGGCGCTCGCCGCGCCCAACTGGTCCGCGATCATCGCGGCAGACTCTCCCGCCGTCTACGCCATCGGCGTTGGCAACGAGACGCCGCTCAACATCCTGCCGAGCGCTCCGCAGTGGTACGGCACGGGGTTTCAGCTCGCCGTGGGGGGCCGGGTCGAGGAAGTCACGGCCTGCCACATGGTCTGCTACTACATCCCCGCCCACGCCGACCTGTTCGGCCCCGTGCCTGCGCGCTGGGACCTGTGGCCGCAGGTTGAGATTAGCCCGCTGGGGAGCCAGGACCTGCACCTCTCCTACCACGCCTTCGACGTGGCCAGCACGACCATATACCCGAACGCCGACGTGGCGATCTCGACCGCAATCCCGCGCGTCCATAGCGCCGTCATCCTCTATTCGGCGCCGAAGCCCGCGATCCCGGACGCGCTCGAACTCGGCAACTTCATGGACCTTCGGCGGGGCGAGACCGTGATGGTCCTCGGAAACCCGGCGGGCACCTGGACGGGCGCGCGTGCCGCCGTGAGCTACTTTACCTATGAGGGGCTGTCCGAAGACCAGCCCGAAAGGCCCGACCCTGGGGCGCACTTCGCGCCGCGCGTCCTGCCGGTGGCGCTGGTCCTTAGCGGCCATGGCATCGGCGGCATGAGCGGCGGGCCCGTGATCGCACCGGACGGCCGGGTCGTTGGCGTGTTCGTGGCGGCCGGCGGCGGCCTCGGCTATGCGATCCCGCTCGACCCGAAGTATGGTTTGCCGGTCGGTGGCGTTGCGATGAAGCCGGCCGGAACAGCGGAGTGATCTGGGGTCGGCGGCCGAGCCGCACTCCGAGTCCAAAAGGGGGGTCGGCGATCCTCGGCCCATGGCTCTGTACAATACACGTGACGCCAAGTCCCAGAAGGGCTCGGTTGTTGCGGCCGACAGGTCGCCGTTGCGCCGCGTCCAGCACTCGACACACTTGGTGTCGAGTGCTGGGG
>JAJYVN010000117.1 GCA_021791995.1 Bacillota bacterium | reverse complement strand
GTGCAACCGCACGCAAGGAAGCGATGACTGTTTCCCGCAGCTGATCGGTGCTCCATCCCTGGACCCGGTCGCCCCCCACCATGATAATCCGCTGGCAGCCAACGGACTTCGCTGCCGTTATAGCCCGCTGCACGTCCTCCGCCAGTCGCTCGCGATCCTCCGGAGCCACCAGTGCAGGTCGAGCGCCACCCCCCGAACCGCCTGTGGTACCCCCCATACAGGTCACGACCAACCCGGTTTCCTTCTGCAGAAGAGCAGCCTCTGTCAGGTCATGCGCGCGCCAGACAAACTCGCAGCCTCGGTAGCCAAGTCGCTTGGCGATCTGCCACCGCTCGGCAAACGGTGTCTTCCCCAAATTAGCCTCTAGATGCACACTCAGCCCGAGCATCTCATCCCTCCATACTCTGTTCACTGCACCTCGCTGAGCGGAACCCGTCTCCCCTCTTCCATGGACTGCACCATCCCGGCACTCAGAGCGAGTGCGTTGACTCCCTCTCGGAAGGTCGCGGCACGCGGCCATGCCGGCAAAGAGACGCCCTCAATCCGGTCGGCAAAGTATTCCATGCAAGCAACCGTCCCCTCACCGCCGCCCGTGCACTCCACCTCACGCTGCTGCAGACCTGGAGGGTTCTTCGCGCCTGGACCCTGAACACCATCATGCCGTGCCACATGGATGCTGCGGTCATTCAGGCTCCAGATCGTTCCCCTACGACCAACAAACTCGTACAGGCTCGCCGCCGCCACGCCCATCTGACTCGAGATAACCGTTGCGCTCCGTGTGCGGCCATCAAAGTCCACGATCAATTCCATGTAATCGATGGTACGGTCGTTCTGAATCGTTCCACGCCGCACGTATCCCATCACGCCCTCGGGGCTCCCTCCCATCGTCCAGAGTGCCATGTCGAGCGTGTGCGTCGCGGTGTCGACAATGCCTCCGATGTGGTCGGGATAAAAGAACTGGGGATTGAGGGGGCCCCGCTGCCGAATCAGCACACCCTGCACTGGCTCGATCGACGGCAACTCGGGGGCGAGGGTCACGGAGAGTGGACCGAACCGGTTCTGATAGCCGACCACCGCTACGACTCCCGCCGCTTCCGCAGCCGCCGCCATCTGGCGCGCAGCGGTAACCTTATCCGCGAGGGGCTTCTCCACATAAACGTGCTTGCCAGCCGCAACAATGTCAAGCGTCACTGCCGCATGCCAAGGAGCACTCGTGGCCAC
The DNA here is from genome assembly GCA_021791995.1 of Bacillota bacterium. GTDB lineage: Bacteria > Bacillota > Sulfobacillia > RBS10-35 > JAJYVN01 > JAJYVN01. The sequence continues at coordinate 7,703 of JAJYVN010000117.1, read as the reverse complement.
CACGACCGCCTGGACATCGGGACGCTGCAGCATGCGCTTGTGATCCGTGTCGCCCGGTACGCCAAAGCGTTCCGACGCGGCCTTCACCCGGTCCTCCATCACATCGCACACGGAGATCAGGCGAAACTTGCTCGACTTTTTGAGCAAGTCGCCCAATCCCATTCCGCGCATCCCGCATCCGATTAACGAAACACCTACCATACCATCGCCCTCCTTCTTCCATCGCCACACCTACAGCCGCACCGGGACACCGCGCTCGGCCGAGCGCTGCACCGCCTCGATGAAGCGAACCGCCTCAAGCCCCGACTCTGCGGTCGCCTGTGGAACATCGCGTCCCAGGATCGAGCCAAGGAAGTTCGCGTCCTCGTCGACGGGGTAATCAGGCCTCGCATCTGCGGAGACCTCCTCCTCCACCCCTTCCCGATACACCACCAGATGGGCTGCCCCCTGCATTCCGTCGATGCGAATGCGGGCATCACGACACCAAATCTGCGCACCCTCGTCAAACTTTCGCTGAGACTCGCCAATAATACTGATGTTGCCGAGCCCCTCCTCGGGAAAGCGAAAGGAGATGACGGTGTTGCGGTCGACGCGAAGCCCTCGGTTCTCCTGGTAAGCCGATACTTCACTGGGCCGAATCCCGGTCGACCAGAGCAGGATGTCCACCAGGTGGCCCCCGGAGTCGTTCAACTGGCCGCCACCCGAGAGTTCGGGAACACCGCGCCAACCGCCCCCGCCCCAATTCTGGCACTGCCAGGCCTCAATAAAATGCACGGGCCCAAACCGGCCAGCCGCCACATTCTCATGCACCCAGCGCCACACGCCCGTGTAATGGCGCTGGTAGCCGACCACCACCACCAGATGTTTATCATCCCGCAGACGGATGACATCTTGCGCATGCTCGACACCGCAAACCATGGGCTTTTCAACCAGGACGTGCGCGCCCTGACCGAGCGCAGCGACAATCGCCTCGTAATGCAAAGTGTGTGGGATTGAGATGACCACCGCATCGGGGCGCGTTTCCCGCAGCATTTCGCGGTAGTCACTGAACTGCGGCAACTCCGCATAGCTCGGAACCGCCCGCACCGCTGCTGCCATCGCGTCCGCGCTGGTGTCCACCAAGGCCACCGGCTGAGCCTCTGGCATCTTGGCGAAGCGCTCCATATGCCAACGCGCCCGTCCACCTGTTCCAATAAATCCGACACGGATCTGCCCGTTTTCTGCCATCTTCCCGTCCCTCCCCCTTCAGGCCGTCACCCTGGCCAGGTGACGCACCGCCTTCAACACACCAGCCTCCTCCCGTTCGCGCGAACCGCCGAACCGGTGGTCTTCGAGTTCGATCGCGACGGGGCCGGTGTATCCGTGGAGCTCAAGACGGAACGCCACCCGCTCCCAATCAACCACGCCGTCGCCTGGCACGCAGTACCGCCAGTATCCTTCGGAATTGGCCGGCACCTTGTCGAGCACCGCAGGGAGGTGTCCGTAGTCGTAAAGCCCCGTCGCCATGATCTCGGTGTCCTTGCCGTGGCAATGCCGCACGCGGTCACCGAACTCGTCCAGAAAGCGCAGATAGTCGATCCCAAGTCGCACCAAGTGCGAGGGGTCGTAGCAAATGCCGAGATTCGGGCTGGGACAGTGCTGGAACATCGCTCGCAGCACTTCCGGCGTGCTGCCCAGATTCCCATAGTGGGGGAAGCCGCCGGGCCAGCCCTCAATCGCCAAAGAGACGCCGCTGGCTTCCAGATGCTCGATGACCGGCGGAAAGACCTGCTTCCACAGTTCCAGACTCTCGCGACGGGACATTTGCTCGCCGGGGCCCAGCACGGAGAAAAGGACCTTGCCGCCTACGGCGGCTGTCTGGTTGATTCGCTCCACCAATGCGGCAAAGCCCTTCTTCTGCCGCTCCGGATCCCGGGTCAGAAGGTCTCCGGTGCCCGATGCATCAATCGACCCCAACACGAGGGCTTCTCGGCGCAAAAGCTCGGCGGCGACCGGATCAGGGCGTGGCAGGTCAAGACTGCCGAGACCGTTGGACCGAGCCCAAGGGGCAATCGACTCGATCCCTTGGGCCCATATCTTGCCAGGAATCCGCAATCCAATGGGAAGCGACATAACCTAATCAACCTCCGTCCACGTGGTTAGTGCCTAATTCCCCACGAATACCCCCTCCCCTACGATGCATCCTGCGCACCGATGTATTTCCGTACAACTCACCAAGCCGCAACAGCAAAACGGCTGCCTGGTGCCGCAAACGGCGCGACCGACCATCACGTCGATGGCCGGTCGCGCCGTTTGCGCAGATTCGTTTCCTGCCTCCCTTTTACGACGTCCCCGTCAGTTGCACCATCTGCGTCGGGGTAAAACTCGCGTGGTTGAAGACGGCTTGGATCTGGCCCTGACCACCGGTCACAACGTTGCCTGCCGTCGCAAACATCCCAACCCACACCCCCCCCATGGTGATATGGATGGGATCACCCACCTGGTTCCAGGTTGATCCGGTCAAGGAGGTATAGAGCGTCCAATCGAGTCCATTGCGGTCCAAGCGGAACCAGACCGGATGGAGCAGGTAGTTCGACTGAGTGGTCTGGTAGTTCTTCAGAAGATACTGCGGAGCGATGTATCCCGTTTTGCTGGGTGGCTTGATGGAGTTCCCCAGTGTTTGCGCCGCAGCGGCCGTCGCGGAACTGCGAATCTCTGTCGTAACGCCACCCGCGAGGTTAACCGAGACGATGACCATCGGAGCGACGGACGAGAGATCGCCACGTGCCATCAGCCCGATCCGGGCCTCGGATGAGATGCTCGGCGTTTCACTCAGGTTCGCGATGCTGGTGAGTTGCGCGGTCCAGCTTCCACTGTATGCCGTGTCTGCCACGGCCGCAAACGTGCAGCCATCCGCAAGACCCCAAATGTCCCAGCCAACTCCCGTCAGGGTGTATGTACCATTGGAGGAAGTGATGAGCGAGCCAGCCGCGGTGGAGGGGCTCCCCGCACCGGTCAGGGACGGCGCTGCGTACGGCTGGGTTGGAGAACCACTGTTGGCAGCGATGATCGCGTTCTCCTCCGCAGCCGCTTGCACCTCAATGGAGGCGATGAAGCTGTCAATCTGTGCCGCAGCCTCGGTGAATGCTGCGGCCACTGTTGTGGTGTTGCTGTAGAGGCTTTCGAAGTATGGGGCGGCAACCGCCTGCACTTGCTTGTCGTCGTATGCATAGTACTGCTGCGGGTAGGCGTACCCCTTGACCGCCGCGTCCTCGAACCACTGCAGCTGCTTGTTGGCCATAAAGGGAGCCACAGAACCCACTGCGGAAATCCAGGTTGGCCAGAGCGAGAGGAGCGCTGGCTGGAGCATACCGATCTTCATCAGGTCCTTCTGCCAGGTCGTCTGGTAGGTCAAATACTTCATCAGGAGCCAGGCCTGATCGGGATGCTTTGTCTGAATGTTGATGCCATAGAAGTCGTCGGTACCCATGGTCGCCCTCTGGCCGGAGGGAAACACCGGGAAGGGCAGGTAGTCCCAGTCGAAGGTGTCCTGGTAGGTCTGGGCCTGGAAGAAGACACCCCCGTCCCAGGTCTCATACATGGCCACCAACTGAAAGCCGTCCGCCTGCGTGCCAAACCCGGCTTGGCTGCGGAAGTAGGCAATGTCCTTCCAGAGCATGTCGTTGTATAGCCACTCTCCGGCCTGAATCGCCGCACTCGTCCCGAGGTTCGACTTCGTCCCGGCCGCATTACACAGCGAGGTACCAAAGCCCTTGAAGACATAGTTCGCTTCTTCCGGGCCGTTCGAGAAGAAGTCGAGCTCCACGCCACGCTTGGGCTGGATGTACTGGGTGATCTGCTGCGCAACGGTGGTGAACTCCGTCCAAGTCCAGTCGGGATCCGGATAGGGCAGCCCCGCGGCGGCGAAGTCGCTGAGGTTCACACAATACACAAAGGGACTGGTGTACGCCGGAAGCATCATGAGGCCGAAGGGTTGCGTGAAAACCTCCATGATTCCTTGGGACCAAGCGGTGGTATCAATACCATCTTCTTTGATGTACGGATCAAGGTTGAGTAGGAGGCCATCCTGCCAATACGGCGGCGGATAGTTGTCGGAGATAATGTCCGATCCAGCGCCCCCGGCGATCGCTGCCACGTTATCGCCCCATAGAGACGGGGTGACGGTGACGTTGAGCCCCTTATTGGCTTTAATGAATGGATCCAGAGCCTCCGTGTATAGCTTATTCAACAGGGAGGCATTGGTCGAGGTGTTGAGGGTTCCATCCGGCTGGAACACCAGGGTGATGACGTTATTGGCGACCGTTGGATGCGCCTTTCCCGGCGCGCAACCCGCGAGCGCCGTGCCGACAATGGCCGCGGCCCCGGATGCTCGAAAAAAGTCCCTGCGGCGGATGCGTCCCTGCAATAACGGATCTTTCATCTCTTCGCACCCCTTCGTAGCGTGAACTTCCACCCTCCAAACGGGTCCACCCGAACGCACCCTGGCACACCGGTGCCTTGGCGCTCGACCGTCGCGCCCTGTACATTCCCCGCGGATACGTAACCCCAGGACCCCATCCGTAGAATGATTTCGCTGATACCATATGGGGGGAATGTGGCAGGAGGGGAGCACGCGGAGGGTAGGTCGGCCCCACGGAGCCGGCCGAGCCCATCCTCCCGGTAGCCAAAGGTGCATCGTGTGCCGTGTACAACCATCCGGTTCCCTCCCACAAACCGGCTCCGCAACTCGGTTAAGGCACCAGTTACGGCACAGGGAGGGCAAACTCCTGCCACAATCGCCCCCCGCGCCCGGATTCGGACCCTCGCGGACGGCCAAAGGACGTTGCCACCACAGCGCTAAACCCCAGCCGTACAGTATAATCGGCGTGTTGGAGCACCAACCTGGGTTTCGATCGAATGCGATCCTCAGGTCTGCAAGTGTGCCATGCCCATGCGACCGGCGAGGAAGGGAGGTCCAATAATGGATACGGCGGCACGGACCGTCTACGAGAAGCTCCTCGCAGCATACTACGCGGCTGAGCAGAACCCAGGACTCGGTCAGGACGACTTCCTCTTCGAGTTGCTTACTACCGAGGAACGGGACTCCGACGCCTATCGCATCTTTGAATACCTCCGGGGACGCTCACCCGAATTTGCGGCGTTTCTCTGCCAGTCGTTGGGATTTACCAACCCAACGGAAGCCCAGAAGGCGTTGACGGCCCGGTATGGGGACCGGCTGAGGGAGCGCATGGATCGCCACGCCACAACGGGACGGTGACTTGTATGAGTGATTTGCGCGATCTCGCCGTACGAATCCTTGCCGCCGACCAGACCGGAGGCAGCGACAGCCAGAAGCTGTCCACACTGGTGCAGAGCCTCTCCCCGGAGGACTGCTGGGGAATTGCGGGGCGGTGGATTACTGAGCATGGCCATACCCTGTGCTGGGACGACAACCTGCTTGCCTTGGCGGAGCGTGTATGGGAGTTGCCTACGAAACCCGCTGATCCGCACGCTCCGGAGATGCACAACTACCGACAGGTGGTTGCAGGCATACTCCGGGTAAGCGATTAAGAGGGCACCCGTGGAGCCAGCGACGTGCGGCTAACACCGATGGCTTGTGCAATCGGGTCTGCGGATGTTCGGTTGATGAACGGCGCGGCCCGCCCACGGTAGCGACCCCGGTGAGGGAGGTGGCGCTTGCGTCCAGGATCGTTCTTCGGCAAGCCAGTGCCGTTGGACCCCGTGTGCCTCCCGTTGGTTCCGCGAATGCTTTACGCGCTAGCGGATTCTTTGGTGCAGTCCGTTATGTTCCATTGCCAAGCGGTGATCGCAACATCTCCGTTTACCACAAGGGAGGGAGCCGCGATTCCTCCGTCACTTAGAGGTGGCGCTTCCATCGCGGCGTCTTTATGAAGGGCATACGAATCACCAGGCCCCGCGGGGTAAGCGATGTTTTCCCGAATGCAACCCCGGCCTGGCAGGAGCTGGATCTCCGTTTCCGCCGTCTCTTTCACGGCTTTGGCTTTGGGGAGGTGCGCACCCCCATGTTCGAGCATACAGACCTGTTCCTCCGCGGGGTAGGTGCCGACACCGACATCGTGGCCAAGGAGATGTACTCGTTCGCCGACCGCGCCGGACGATCCCTCACCCTGCGGCCGGAAGCAACTGCGGGAGTGGTCCGCGCCTACCTGGAGGGTGGGCTCTCTGCTGCGCCTCAACCCGTCAAGCTATACTACGTCAATGCACCGATGTTCCGTTATGATCGTCCTGCCGTGGACCGCTATCGCCAGTTTCACCAGAGTGGAGCGGAACTCTTCGGCGCCTCTGGGCCCGCCGCCGATGCGGAAGTCATCGCGCTGGCACACGCACTCATCCGGGAATTCGGCCTCGGCCAGGCGGAGGTTTGCATCAACAGCATCGGATGCTCCACGTGCCGGCCGGCATATCGCCAAACGCTCTTGGAGTATTATCGCCCCCATATTGCGACAATGTGTGCTGATTGCCAATCGCGTTACGAACGCAATCCCCTGCGCCTTTTGGACTGCAAGGTCCCGGCAGATGCCTCCCTGGCCACGGGCGCCCCGTCGGCCATCGATTCGTTGTGCCGCGACTGCGCGGAGCATTTTTCACAGGTACAGATGCTCCTTTCGGCCGCCGGAGTTGCCTATCAGGTCGATCCGGGCATCGTGCGTGGCCTCGATTACTACACACGCACCGTCTTCGAGGTGGTCGCTGGAACGGCAGGTTCCCTCTGCGGCGGAGGGCGCTACGATGGTTTAGTGGAAGCCCTCGGCGGTCCCCCCACCCCAGCCGTTGGCTTTGCGGTCGGCGTCGAGCGACTCCTCTCTGCCATGGAACGCGCGGGCGTGAAGATGCCCAAAGCGGAAGCACCCGAGGTCTTCCTTGCGGCCGAAGGCGAAACACAACGCCTCAGTGCCTTCCGCCTGGCAGCGGCGCTGCGCGGCGAAGGTCTGACGGTGGAAACCGATCTGATGGATCGTGGCCTGCGCGCTCAGTTGCGTCATGCCGCTCGTCTCGGTGTCCCCTATGTCGCCGTGCTCACAGATCCCGCAGAAGCGGGAGTGATCGCTCTACGTGACATGCGCCGAGGCACCCAGGCCACCGTGCGTCCGAATGAGATTGCCCCGATCGTGCGGGTGGGTGGTTCCCAACCACATTGAGATGTGTGTAGCCTGCCGGGTGAGCTAGGGAATCTCACCCTCGCTCACCCGGGCCGCGTCACTGGGCCGCGCGTCGCGCCTCAAAGCGACGAAAAACCTCTTCCACATTCGCGAGGTACCGTGGAGCCTTCCGTTGCGTCCGCAGTGCGTCCGCAATAGGTGCCAGCTTGCGCCACACCATCAGGCACTCGCCGCAGTTGTCAAGAAACAACTGCTCGTCCACTGCGCCCCGGACAAGGAATGACGCGGCCATGTCCCAATAGGATGTCACCATCCGAAAAAAGCGGTTGGCATCTGAACCAGGCGGAATGAGCTGACTCAACTCCTCCGCATTTTTGGGATTGCATTGGTGCATAAACCACTCCCGTGCCTGCCGCAACGTGGCTTCACGTCGCAACTCATACAGATGGAGGATCAACTCTGCATCGCGAATATCCGCCAAACCACCGACACCCCTTTCTCTTCCGTCGAAAACGGCGACGCACCGCGATTCACCCTGCTCCTGCCACCACGGACAGACAAAGAAACCCAGGAGAGACTCCC
>JAJYVN010000116.1 GCA_021791995.1 Bacillota bacterium | reverse complement strand
ACATCCAGCAATAGCTGCAGCCCGGTACCGCCCGAGCCACCCTCAAGCGGTTCCCACGGCTCGGCGGCACCGCCCTCCGGTGCGTCTTCCTGTTCCGAGGAAGCCCCCCCCAGGACAGCGCAGCACCGTTCCCACACCTCCCCACCGATCCAGAGCGTCATCTCGCCCGCCACACGCGATCCGATCACCTGGAAAGAGAACATGACCTGCCATGTCCCCTCCGGAACGGCTCGGATGGCCTGATCGGCAGTGGGCTCCACAGACGTTTGTACCTTCAGCGTCTCCCCGATCACCCCGGCAACCACCCCCATCCACTCGACTAGCACGTCACGATCAAGATGAACGCGGGCCTTCGCCGCCACCCGCAGCCAGCCGAGCACATCACCATCCACCACAAGCGAACCCAGAACCACAAGTGCTCGCGGAGGCGGCGCGGACACACTGGCACCCGAGGAGAGCACCGTAACCTGGGTTTCGCCGTCGGCCTCCTGCCACTTCTGGCGGGAGGCCATGGCGATCTGGGAGCCCAACGTCTCCGCCACCTCGTTGACTGTCCTCATCCCCTCTTGGCCTCTCGGCGTATCTCCAAGGCCAGTTGCCGTCCCCGTCGACCCAATGTCCCCACATACTTCGTCTGCCCCCGCACGCGTAACGGAACCGGCGCCCCATGAGCCACCCCGAGCGAAAAGACATCCCCAATCTGCAGCGCCAGGACGCGCTCGAGGGTGAGGTGCAGTGTACCGACCTCTACAGCGGCGGAAACGGGCACTCGCTCCAGTCGGCGCGCGATCGACTCCTCAAAGCGATGATCCTGTGCGACCTTGGGGCTCGCCCACCCCGGTGCCGCCAGACGACCCAAAAGCGGCTCCAGCGTCTCATACAAGAGGCAGAAGCGGACCGCTCCCTCCGCGTGCCCGAGACCACAAGGAACAGTAACGACGAGCACTGTCTCACTGGAAGAGGAGATCTGCACAAAGAGGGGATTGGTCTCCAGATCCTTGATCGCCACATGCAATTCCACCGCACTGTGCCAAGCATCGCGCCACGCGGTCAACACCGTGGTAACGACGCGCTGAATGAGAGTGGTCTCAATGTCGGTTAGCGCCCGCATTGCGTCTTGCTGAACCTCTCCCCGGCCGCCCAGCAAGCGGTCAATCATCACGAACCCAAGGGCAGGATCGATCTCCAGGAGGGCATTGCCCGGAAGGGGGGACGCAGTGAACACGGTCAGGATCGTCGGGTCTGGCACGCGCTCCAGATACTCCCCGTATGTGAACTGCTCCACCGTTGGCTCATAGATCCGCACTGCCACACGCAGTTGCGCTGACAGCGCCGTGGTCAAGCTGCGCCCCATGGAATCATGGATGCGTTGCAGATGCCGGAGCTGGTCTTTGGGAAACTTGTCCGGAAAACGAAAATCGTAGGGGCGCACCGTCCCGGTCTTCCCCTTTTGTGAGTGCCGCTCCGCCATCGCCTCAGGTCCCCCCCGGTTCTCATTGCACCAGGAACTTGGTGAAATAGACGCCTTGCACAGCATCGGGCTGATTCAGCACCCGATCCACAATCTGGCCAACGGCCTTTCCTAGCGTCGCAACCGCTGCGGAACCTTGCAGGTCCGCCATGGTTTCGCCTCGCAACTCGGTGATGACCGCGCTCTGCACCTCGTCGGTATCCTGCGCGAAGAGTTTCGCGTCTGCCTTATCGGCCAGCTTGACGGTGATCGTCACCTCGGCGAAGTTCTCCCCGCTTTGGGTCGCGATGTTCGAGGTGATCGAGGGCAGGGTGACAAGCACCGGCTTGGGCGGGCGGTGCAACAGGTGCACGACGGAAGGCTTCAGGAGCCCCTTACCCCAGAGCACGCCACCACCCGCCACGGCGAGACCAACCACGATCACGAGAATCCACTTCATCGCGACGCCTCCCGGTGACTAGAGCGTGCTGAGGCTCTGCAGCATTTGCAGAACCGTCGTCACCACTTGAGTGTTGGCCTGGAAGCCGCGCTCTGCGTCCATCATCTCCGTCAGTTCCAGTGCCAAGTTCACGTTGCTGCCCTCAAGGTATCCGGAGTCCATTGTGCCGCGCCCGCCCACACCGGCCACACCGATCTGGGCCAAACCGGAGTTGTTGCCCACGCTGTAGACGCCATCCCCCGTCTGCACGAGTCCCTGTGGATTGGCGAAAGATGCGACCGCAACCTGCGCTAGCGTCTGCGTTTGGCCGTTCGAAAAGCTTCCGGTGATCACGCCGGTGTTGCTGACGGAGAGCGAACTGAGCGTGCCGGCGCTCGTGCCATTCTGATTGGATCCCGACACGGAAGTCGTCTCATTGAGTTGGGTCACCGCCGAGAAGTTCGGCGTAATCGTCTGGGCAGCTGCGCCCGTGGGATTCATGGTGATGGGGCCACCCGTCATGGACTGGAAGGTTCCGTTACTCTTGAACGTGATCGTTCCGTTGAAGGTGCCACCACCAGCCCCGGCCGGCACTGTCGCCTGCCAATTCCACACATCCGAGGTCCCGCTGGGCGAGAAGGTGAAGTTCAACGTCCAGGTGTTTCCAAGGGAGTCATAGACCGTGATCGGAGCCGTTACCGAACTGGTCGCGGCGACATCCAGATTGCCACTGTAGGTGACCGACGATGTCGCCTGTGGTGGCAGGACCTGGGTGTTTGGGAGTGTGATGTCCTGCAACGTGGAAGAGTTCTCCTGCGGCAGAACCCCGTTGGTTGCCATCCATCCCTCGACGCGATCCCCGCTCGTCCCCTCCACCAGATACCCGGAACTATCCGTGCTGAAGTCACCCATGCGGGTGTACACATCACCACCCGACCCGTTGTTGAGGACGAACATCCCGGAACCCTGCAGGGCCACGTTGGTGGCGATGTTGGTCTCCTGCAATGCCCCGTTGCTCTCGTCCGTGCTGACACTACCCACCGTCGCGCCAAGACCAATCTGGATCGGATTCGTGCCCCCTGAGGTAGCGGTCGGTGCGTTTCCTTGACTCGTGGTCTGCGCGAACAATGATGCGAAATCCATGTTTTGGGACTTAAACCCAATCGTATCGACGTTGGCAATGTCGTTGCCGATCAGGTCCATCCACTGCTGATGCACATCAAGGCCGGACACCGCCGCGATCAGTGCCTGTAACACGTCATCCACTCCCCCCTACTTTTGCGTACCGCTCGAAACCGAACTCCCGACCGAACTGCCACTGGATCCCCCGCTGTTGGCCACCAACTTGTCTAGGTCGGACTTGATCCCCTCGAGCTCGGTCAGGGTCTGCATCTCGGCGAGCTGCGTCACGAACTGGGTGTTGGTCGTTGGCTGGAGCGGATTCTGATACTCCATTTGGGCAACCAAGAGCTGAAGAAACTCGCTCTCGCTGACTTGGTTACTGCTCTTGCTGCTACTCGATGCTGGGGTGCTGGCTCCCAGTGCCGTGGTTGCACTCACCGCCCCTGTCGTCATGTGCCGATTCCTCCCTTCGCCTCAAAGCCACTGATCGATGTGTCCCGCCTCGTTCCCGGACACCGGAGGCTGCAGGCGAACCCCGCCTTGTGGTGGCGGTCTCCACCCCTCCCCGCGTCGTTCTGGTGTGGAAAACGGTGTGTTCTGGCTCGTTTGGCTCTGCGCCCCGCCCTGCCCACCACCCGTCGCCCCCGCCCCCTCGCCGCCAACCGACCAGCGGCCGAGCACTAAACCATGCGTCTCGAGAGCGGAAGCGACGACCGGCCCTCCCGACCGCAGCACTGTCCCAAAAGCAGCGTTAGCGGTAGTGAGCCGCGCTGACACCTCAGCGCCACGCACGGAAAGCGAAACCGTGACCGGTCCAACCCCTGGTGGATCCACATGCACCACCACAGCGTTGGCGGAAGCCTGTGCGGGTGGTGTAGGGTGGGGAGGAGCCGGTGCAACCTCCGGCATCGCTACCGGAGCGGAGGTTGCCGGCGTGCCTGTGGACACTCCGACAGGTACAGAGACGCTTCCACCACTCTGCATCGTGGATCCACGCGTATCCGCAGGCACAAACGGTGTGTTGGAATCCGAAACCGCGCGCTTGGAAGTCTGCAGATCCAACGGCGATCTCGGTGACGAACGGACAGCCGTGGTCCGGATTTCCCGTGTGCCATGGACAGAGGGTGTCGATGTCTCAGAAGGAGGCTGATTTGCGGTAGGCGACCCGGCTTCCGTCGACCGCGTGCTCGGCAAGGCCTCCGCCGAATCGGTTACTCGGTCCGAATGGACACTCGCCCGAGGATTGCCGACCGGGTCTGTGGTTTGGGTCTCTGTCCGCACGGGAATCGGTGGGCTAGTCTGGATCGTAGAAGTGTGTGGACGGACGTGGAGATCATCCGTTGCCGCCGGGGGTATCGCCTCAGATGGTAAGTCAACCGACGGCTCCGGAGCCGATCCATGTGCCACCTCTGCGTCCCCCGGTACGAGAGAGGAAGCCGTGGGACCTGCTCGCAGTATGGTTCGGTCCGCCTCCCCCGTCGACACCGCACGGACGACCGGCAGGGAGTGGTTATCCAGAGCCCTGGGCGCCGCATCCACCAGGTCCTGTGGCGCGTGCGACCCACTCGACACCGCTGCAAGTGTGGTGGACCGATCGGAGCCCGTGCCCCTGGCAGAGAGGACATGGCTCGGCGACACACGGTTCAGGCTTGCAGACACTGCGGCGGGAGCAAGCAGTGCTCCCATGAGCGCGTGGAACGTCCCCGACGGCTTCTCCTTCGGGCTTTGCTGCGCCACGCGTTCGCCCTGGGCCATCGCCGCGCTGCTCTTGCCACGAGATAGCCGCTCCGGCGGATCCTTCTGCTGCGGCAGCGAAAAGGGCAAGAGCGCAGCTTCGGCCACTCCGCCCTTGATCGCGGTACCCGCACGAATCCCCTCCTTGCCGGGCACGCTCATCCCCCCCATCCTGACGAACTCCTCCATCGTCCGGATTCGTCAATCGCGGATTGTTCCGCGCGGAGTTCTCGTTTTTGCCACTCAGCCCAGCGGTGGGTACGCAGAATTTGCAGGGCGCGCTCCTCCGCTAGCAGCTGTTGGTATCGTGCAGCCGCTTCGTCCCTTCCGCGCCGTGCGCTCTCGACAGCACGCCCCAATTCCTCGCAGCGTGAACGCAGTTGCTCCTGGAACACACGGGCCATCGCCCACTCGGCAACCGGCACGGCGCCGGTCTCTTGTGCCAGTTGCGCCACCAACGCGGCGTATTCGCACTGGGCGTGAACCAGGAGTGCCTCGCGCTCCGCAAGCGCGCGAACCGCTTCGGCCAGGACGTGACCCTCCGCCATCCGCCGCGCATGCGCCAGGCCCAGAATCCGCTCCAAGCGAAAGTGGAAGGCGCTCATGCCGATTCCGCCCCCTGGCTCGGTGCTGCACTGCTACTGCCAAGGGCCAAAAGGCTCCTCCGCGTGTCGGACCAGTCTGCGGGCTGATCTTGCGCCTGACGGAGAAAGGACCGGACCGGTTCGATCCATCGCATCGCGTGATCGATGGAGGCGTTGCTGCCCGTGCGATAGGCCCCCACATCAATCAGATCCTCCGCGTGCTGATAGACGGAGAGGACCTCGCGCACACGCTGCGCGGCTGAGCGATGCTCCGGATCAACGACGGAACCAGCGAGACGGCTGATACTTGTCAGAATATCGATCGCTGGGTAGTGACCGCGAGCGGCGAGATCCCGGGAGAGCACGATGTGGCCGTCCAAGAGGCCGCGCACCGCGTCCGCGATGGGCTCGTTCATGTCCTCCCCCTCCACGAGCACGGTATAGAAGCCGGTAATGCTTCCTCGATCGCTCCGGCCACTCCGTTCCAAAAGGCGTGGGAGCGCGGCGAACACGGAGGGCGGGTATCCGCGTGTTGTCGGTGGCTCCCCGCTGGCAAGTCCTGCCTCCCGCAAGGCCAGCGCAAACCGCGTGAGCGAATCCATCACCAAAAGCACATCCAGGCCTTGATCCCGGAAGAACTCCGCGATGGTCGTCGCCACCAGGGGAGCCTTCAACCGCGTGACTGCGGGTTGATCGGATGTGGCCACAACCACCACCGAGCGTGCGAGCCCCTCCGGACCGAGGTCACGTTCGATGAACTCACCCACCTCTCGACCGCGCTCTCCCACCAACGCCACTACGGCGACGTCCGCCGCAGTGTGCCGGCACAACATACCGAGCAGGGTGCTTTTGCCGACCCCCGACCCGGCGAAGATCCCGAGACGTTGGCCCTTCCCGCATGTCAGTAGACCGTCGATGGCCCGTACTCCGACGGGCAACGCCTGGTCGATCCGAGGCCGCGTCATGGGATCCGGTGCAGGAGCCTCCGCAGACCGCCACTGCACCCCCCGGACAGGGCCACGCCCGTCAAATGGTCGACCGAGCCCGTCGAAGACCCGTCCCAACAGTTCGGTTCCGCAACCGACCTCCAGGTGACGCCCGGTGGCCGTCACCACCGCCCCGGCCGTCAAGCGGTCCGTGTTCTCGAGCGGCAAAAGCAACACCCGACCATCGCGAAAGCCCACCACCTCTGCCAACACCGGGGTCGCCGCTCCGGTCACCGACGATGCACGCTCGACGCGGACCAGTTCCCCGGTCTCCGCCTCGGGCCCCTGACTCTCCATCAAGAGTCCAACCACCCGTGTCACATGCCCCCGCCGCGTCACCAGGTCGCTGCTGCGGATGACCCGCTCCCGTCGCGCAAGACATTCCGATAGTTCGTGCGTCGTCCAAACCCCTTCATTGGGCACGCTCGTCGGCCCCCCGCGCCACAGCATCGATCCCGTCTTGCTCCCGCAGGATCTCGGCCGCACGCCGCATACGCCCGGCGAGCGTTGCGTCAACGACGCCATCGGAAGTCTCAAGTACCAGGCCGTGCGGATCGACCGACGCATCCGGTTGAATCTGCGGCGGCCGATTCAGACTCGCCGCCCAGCCTTCTAAAAGCCCCACATCGTCCGGGTTCGCGCGCACCACCGTCACCTGGCGGCGGGCCAGCAGGCGCTCCGCCAAGCCAATGACCTCCTCCGGAGACGCGTCGAGTTCCCGACCCAACACCTGACGGCAAATGGTGATCACCAGGGAGGTGATGTCCGCCAGAACGCTCTCCATCAACGACCGGTGCTGTTCCGCAGCCTGATCCAACAGGGACCGCGCCTGATCCAGGAGCCCATCGCGCTCTCGCGTGATCGCTTCGCGTCCCAGCCGCACACCCTCCGCATGCCCCTCACGCTCGGCTCGGGACCGGATTTCCAGAGCTGCCGCCTGCGCCTCCTGGAGAATGCGATCGGCCTCTTGTTGGGCGCTCGCCTCCATGCTTTGCGCTCGTTCTTCCGCTTCGCGCAACCGCTGTCGCTCCTCGCTCAGAACATCCGCAGACCCTCGAGCACGCACGGGACGAGAAAACTCCCGCCAGACAACCGGCCAAAGGGGCTCGCCGCCCTCCACCGTCATGCCGCCGCCCCCCCCGGTTCAAACCACCACATCGTCCAGACCGGACCGCGACAGCACCACTTCGCCTGCTTCCTCCAGACGCCGGATGACCGCGACGATACGTTGCTGCGCCTCGTCCACTTCGCGCAAGCGAACGGGCCCGAGGTATTCGATTGCCTCGCGGAGGGAGTCCGCAGCGTGTCGGCTCAGATTGCTGAAGAGCTTGCGTTTGACGTCTTCGCTCGCAACCTTCATGGCCATCGCGAGATCACCCTGAAGGTCGATCTCGCGCAGCGTCCGCTGGACTGAGCGATCATCCATGCGCACGATGTCCTCAAAGAGGAACATCCGTTGCCGAAGGTTCTGCGCCAATTCGGGATCCTCACTCTCAAGCGCGCGCAGAATGCGTTTCTCCGTCGGCCGGTCCGCCCGGTTGAGCACGGCCACTGCGGTATCCACACCACCGGCCCGAGACTGACCCGTGGTGAACAGGGCTGCCAACTTCCGTTCGAGAACTCGTTCGACATCCTTGACGATATCTGGCGAGGTGCGATCCATGAGGGCCAGACGGCGCAACACGTCGCTCTGTCGCTCCGGATCCAAGGCCGCGAGCACCATCGCGGCCTGCTCGGCATGCAGGTATGCCAAAACGAGTGCGATTGTCTGCGGATGCTCACTGCCGATGAAGCTCAACAATTGAGATGGATCGGCCTTGCGCGCGAACTCAAAGGGGCGCACCTGCAGGGTCGATGTGAGTCGCCCGATCACCTCGGCGGCGCGATCCTTACCAACGGCCTTCTCGAGCACATCCTGGGCGTAATCCACCCCGCCATGCTCGATGTAGTTGCGAGCGATCATGGTATCGCGGCACTCACTGAGCACACGCTCCTGTTGATCGGGGTCCACCTTGCGGACGCTCGCGATCTCGAGCACGAGCTGTTCGATCTCCTCGTCACGCAGGAAACGGAAGACCGAGGCCGCGAACTCTTGGCCCAGCGTCACCAAGAGCAACGCCGCCTTCTCCCGCCCGTTGCTCGTGGCCGCCGCACCCGGTCGGCCGGTCCGGGCCGGAGTCCCTAAGGCTTCCTCGACACCTTCCACCGTCAATGCCATAGCTAATTCTCCTCCTCTGAAAGCCACGCGCGAACCACCTGAGCTACCTCACTAGGGTGACTGCGCAGCGACCGCTCCAAAGCGGTGCGCGTCGTTCCGTTATGCAAGGCCCCGTCCAGCACGTCCAACTCCGGCGCCGCCGGAGGCGGTGGAAGCGGAACCTCCTCCGGTTGGCGGCGCAAAACACCCACCACAACCAGGGCAAGCAGCGCCAAAAGCGCGAGGGCCACGGCGGCGTATATCAGATTGCGTGTGGTGACAAGCGGTGGCCGACTGACCGTGGGGGTGAGTTCCTTGGCGAGCGATTGGTTGAACGGAATGCCCACCACGCTGATTTGATCCTGGCGCGCGGGGTCCGCACCCACCGCGGCAGACACAGTGGCGGCCACCAACTGTTGCTCT
>JAJYVN010000115.1 GCA_021791995.1 Bacillota bacterium | reverse complement strand
GGCCTGGTGAAACCGGCTGCTGCGAAGCAGGAACGTTCCAATAGGAAACCGGCAGTAGCCGGAAATAAAAGACTATAAGAACACGAGCGGTAATTCGGAACGCCGAGGGCGTTCGTGCATCTGTCGCCCTCCGGAGGGCATCTCTTTGCTCGACAGTCCCCCTTGCCGACCAAGCCGGCATGGGGGGACTGCTGTTGAGGCCCAGCCGTCGCTGCAGTTCTCGGACCCGCGTCTGCAAGCTCTGGAGCTGCTGCTGCAGCAAGTCCACCTGCTGATAGAGCGTGACCACCAGGTCGGCCACCTGCTCCGGCGTCGTGGCGCACAAACCGATGATCTCTTCCCTGCTCGGTCGGTCCATACGGCGTGATCACGCTCCGCCCCCGGCGGCATCCGGGTGACGTACGGCTACTACACCCTCGTCAGATTGTCCCGTACCGGATTCCCCGCCCGAACGGGGGGGACCTGAGGAGTTACTCGAGAAGTTCGTTGACCGAACATCTGCGTCCGTGCTAAACTGCCCAAGGTACGCCCATCGAGGCGCCGTTTTTATGTGGTCGAGTGCTGTCGATCGGCACGGGGCGCCCTCGACCCGTGGGAGGGTGCAGCAGTGGGGCAGTCAGCGTGGCGGGCCGTTGGGGTGGCGACATCCTTCGGTTGTTTTCTGGCCCTGTTGACCACGGGTGGCGTGCTCGGCGGGCGATGGATGGACGGGCGACTGCACACCGCCCCGTTATTCACGATCATCGGACTACTCCTCGGTCTGGGGGTTGGATTTACGGTGTTCGTGGTCGAGATGGTGCGGCTTGTGGGAGGCGGATCCCAAAAGCGATGAGCGCCCGCCACCGCACCCTGCTCCTGTGGTGGGGATTGGCCATCGCGCTAGGGGCGGCGGCGCCGTTTGGGCCGACCCCGGCCATGGCGGGGCTCGCGGTCGGACTGTTCGTGGGCAGCGTATATGTATGGCTTTTGGAGCGGCGTATGCGCGCGGTGGAACGCTTGACGCCGGAGCGCGCGGCGGCGGCGGCACAGGTCGGGGGAGCGACGCGACTGGTCTTCGTGCTGGCGGCGTTCCTGGTGGCTGCGCGATTGTGGCCGCACTCGGCTGGGCAGGGCATGGCTTGGGCTTTACTGACGTTCTTTTTGCCGCTTTGCGCGTGGACCATTCGGCGGTTGCGGGAGGTGAACGGCTGAACTGAGCCTATCAGGGGTTTCACTCGCATGTAACGGAACGTACTGGCACTGGTTCCATATGTCAGAGTGCAGCACGACCATTGTTCAGACGTGGATTGTGATGGGTGTCGTTGCGCTTCTCGGGCTCTTGGCCGTTGCGGGTACCCGTCGGAAGACGCTCGGTGGCATGCAGAATGCCATGGAGGTCGTCATCGAGTTCATCGGTGGGTTCGTCAGTGCGCAGGGCGCCGATGGGGCGTATCGCAGTCGCCGTCTGCTCTTTGAGTTTCTGTTGGCGCTACTCTTCTTCATCCTGGTGTCGAACCTGTTTGACCTGATCCCGCCGTACATGGCTCCAACGAACACGCTCGATACCACCTTGCCACTGGCGGTGCTGGTCTTTGTGTTCGTACACGCATCAGGCCTGAAGCGACACAAGGGGAAGTATGGGAAACAGTTTCTTCACGTTTCCGGGGTGCTCGGGTATGTGTTCCTAATCTTCTCCGTTGTCGAGGAACTTTCCAAGCCGATCACGCTCTCCTTCCGTCTTTTTGGCAACATCTTCGCAGGTGAGGTCCTGATCCAACTCTTGCTCATTCTGGTCCGAGGCACCGCCTTTTATTCGGGCGGTTTTCTCTTGCACCTTGCCGCACTGTTGTTCACGCTCTTCGTCGGGGTGGTGCAGGCCTTCATCTTCATGATCCTGACCTTCTCGTATACCAACCAAGTTTCGCCTGACCCGATTGCGCAGGGGCTGGGGGGGGGATCGCACCATTCCTGATCCGGGAGGCGCGGATTCCGGATTCGAGCAAAGGGCCGGCGCGGCGCGTCGGCGAGGGAGGATGTCAGACGAATGACAGCGGCGGTAGCACATGTTCTTGCAGTAGGAATCGGTCTTGGTTTGGCAGCGGTGGGAGCCGGCATCGGGGACGGGCTTGTCACCAGCAAATATGTCGAGGGTATCGCGCGGCAACCAGGGGCTCAGGCAACCCTCTTCACCCAAACCTTGATCAGTGTCGGAATCATCGAGGCATTGCCGATCGTTGTTCTGGTGCTCGTGGCCTTTGTGTTTAAGTAGACCATCTCTCCCTCGAATGGGGGTGCGTGCGTGGGCGGGATCCTGACGGCTCTGGGTCTCAACGGTGGGACCTTCATCTTCCAGATCATTGACTTTCTGCTCCTCTTTCTCTTCCTCCGCATTTTCGTCTGGCCACCGCTTGTCAAGGCCATGGCGCAGCGGCGGAAGCGCATCGAGGACCAGCTCGCGGCCGCGGAGGCGGACCGGCAGCAGGCAGAGCGGATGCGACAGGAGCGCGAGGCCGCGTTGGCGGCCGCACGGGCCGAGGCTCAATCCATTGTGGACCGCGCCGAGCGGATCGCGGCGGAAGAGGCCAAGACGTTGCTCGACGATGCGCGATCGCAAGCGGAACGAATCCGACTCGCCGTGGTGGAGGAGACGGCCCGCGAAAAGGAGGCCGCCCTTCGCGCGTTGCGACAGGATGTGGCTGATCTGGCGCTTTTGGCGGCCAGCAAGGTTCTCGGTCGCCGTGTGGACGCTGCGGAGGACCGGAGGTTGGCAGAGGAGTTCGTGGTCGAAGTGGGGCGTGGAGACGGATGAGATCGACGGCGCGGCCGTATGCCGACGCGCTCTACGCGGTGGCCATGCAGGAAGGCTCGGCGGAACCAACGTTGAGCGGCTTAGAGCAGGTTGGTCGCATCCTGAGAGAGATCCCTGAGGTCAAGCTGCTTTTGCTCCAACCCGAGGTGGATCATGCGGCTGCGGAAGGCGTGCTCCAAACCATCTCCGATGGATGTTCCCCGCTCGTGGGCCGCTTTGTGCGTCTGCTCTTTGCCCGGAGGCGCATGGCGATTTTACCTGAGGTGACCCTGGCCTACCGTGACCAGTTGGATCGCCATCAGGGCGTTGTCCGCGGACGATTGGAATCGGCGCGTCCGGTCCCGCCAGAGGTCCAACGCCAGGTCGCAGAGGCGCTTGGACACCGGACGGGGAAACGGGTGATTTTGAACGCGGGAGAGGAGCCCGGATTGATCGGTGGTCTCCGTGTGATCCTTGAGGACCGCGTGCTCGATGTGACGGTGGCGGGAAGGCTCCGGGGCTTACGGCGACAGTTGCGCGCCGCTTTGGTATGAGGCGCGAGATGTACATGGACCGGGGGTGGGGTGCAAGGTGAGCATCCGTCCGGAAGAAATTAGTGCGGTGCTGCGCCAACAGATCGAGCAATTCGATGGGGCGCTCTCCATGGACGAGGTGGGCGTGGTGCTGTCCGTCGGAGACGGGATCGCCACGATCTACGGTTTGAAGGATGCGATGGTCGGTGAACTCCTTGAGTTGCCGGGTGGGGTCATGGGCATGGTCCTGAACCTGGATGAGGAGACGATCGGGTGCGTGCTCCTGGGCGCCGAGTCCGAGATCAAGGAGGGCGACACGGTCCGTCGGACCGGGCGCATCACCGAGGTTCCGGTGGGGGACGCGCTCGTCGGTCGGGTCGTGGACGCGTTGGGCCGACCGATTGACGGGAAGGGTCCGATCGCCTCAAGCGAGCTCCGGCCGATCGAGTCCGGTGCGCCGGGGGTGATTCAGCGGCAGAACGTCCACCAACCTCTGCAGACGGGGATCAAGGCGATCGACACCATGATCCCGATCGGACGTGGACAGCGGGAATTGATCATCGGGGATCGTCAGACGGGCAAGACAGCCATTGCGCTCGATACGATTCTCAATCAGAAAGGGCAGGGCGTTATCTGCATTTACGTGGCGATCGGTCAGAAGGCCTCCAGCGTAGCGCAGATCGTCGATGTCCTGGATCGGCACGGCGCTATGGAGTATACGATCGTCGTGGCGTCGACGGCGGCCGAGCCAGCCGCCTTGCAATACATCGCGCCGTATAGTGGCTGTGCCATGGGTGAGTTTTTCATGTATGGCGGACGGGATGCCCTCTGCATCTACGACGACCTCAGTAAGCACGCGGTTGCCTACCGCGCCATGTCGCTCCTTCTGCGGCGGCCGCCAGGGCGCGAGGCATACCCCGGCGACGTCTTCTATCTCCACAGCCGACTTCTGGAACGGGCCGCGAAGCTGTCGGAGGAGCGGGGTGGAGGTTCGCTCACCGCGTTACCGCTGATCGAGACGCTTGCGGGGGACGTCTCGGCCTATATCCCGACGAACGTGATCTCGATCACGGACGGCCAGATCTTTCTTGAAAGCGATCTCTTCTATGCGGGCGTGCGTCCCGCTGTCAACGTTGGTCTTTCCGTCTCACGCGTTGGCGGTGATGCCCAGGTCAAGATCATCAAAGACGTGAGTGGTGGGTTGCGTCTGGATTTGGCGCAGTATCGGGAACTGCAAGCCTTTGCTCAGTTTGGAGGCTCGGACCTGGACCGTGCGACACAGGCCAGGCTGGCGCGTGGTCAGCGGCTGGTGGAACTCTTAAAGCAGCCGCAGTATCAGCCGCTGCCGGTGGAAGAGCAAGTGGCGGTCATCTACGCTGGGACGAGCGGACGTTTGGACCGAATCGCAGTCGAGCGCATCAGTGGCTTCGAGCGCGGTTTTCTCACCTTTTTGCGTGCGGAACGGCCAGAGCTCCTGCAGAAGATTCGCGAGAATTCGAACGCGAAGGTGGCCTCGGTCGCCGATGGCCTCAAGGAGGCCCTGGACGTCTTTTTACAGCAGTTCGGTGAGGAGTAGGCGGGGGTGGGTAGCGCATGGCGCAGAGCCTGAAGGATATACGGCGGCGGATTCGTTCCGTCCAGAATATCCGCAAGATCACGTCCGCCATGAAGATGGTGGCTGCGGCCAAGTTGCGGCGGGCGCAGCAACGCGCAGAGGCGGGCCGACCATACGCGGAGGCCGTGCGCGGGGTCCTGCTCCGCCTGGCGGCCAACTCCGAAGGTGTGAGCCACCCGTTCCTGGAGCCACGGGATGGTCCACCGTTGGTGCTCGTGGTCACCTCCGATCGGGGCCTGGCTGGACCTTACAACGCGAACCTGGTGCGCGCGGCGGATCACATCGTGCGCTCGCACCAGGGTGGAAGTGTGCTGGTGGTTGGTCGCAAGGGCCGCGACTATTTCCGCCGCAGAAGAGTTGCGATGGCGGGGGAATTCATCGGCCTGGGGGACACCGCGCGCTGGGCCGACGCGGAGCGCATCGCCGATACGGTGATGGAGGTCTTCGGCGGTGGAACGTTCGGCGAGGTGCACCTTGTGTATGCACAGTTCGTCAACGCGATGATCAACCGGGCTGTGGGGGTGCGCCTTTTGCCCCTGCAGGCCGAGGACCTGGGCGATGATCAGGCACGCGGCGGCGCACAGGATGAGGGTATGTATATCTTTGAGCCGGACGCCGAGTCGGTCTTGGAGCAGCTTCTACCCCATTACATCGGGGTTCTCGTGTATCGTGCTCTGCTGGAGGCCAAGGCAAGCGAGCACGGGGCCCGCATGGTGGCAATGGATAATGCGACCAAGAACGCCGGGGAACTGATCGACCGGCTGCAACTCTTGGGGAACCGGATGCGCCAGGCCGCGATTACCAAGGAGATTGCGGAGATCGTCGGAGGCGCGAACGCGCTGCATAGTTGAGCGTAGAGAGAGTGGGGGGCCAACATGGCGAATGTCGGCAAGGTTGTGTCGGTCATCGGGCCGGTGGTGGACGTCGAGTTCCCGGCGGGCCACCTCCCATCGCTGTATAACGCGGTGAAGATCCATCGCCGCAGTGCCGAGGGTGCGTCAAACGCCGAGGCGGGTATGGCGGGGGACTCGGACTTGGTGGCAGAGGTCTTTCACCATTTGGGGGACAATCGGGTCCGTTGCGTGGCCATGTCGTCCACTGATGGGCTGATCCGTGGGATGACGGCCGAGGACCAGGGGGGGCCCATCTCGGTGCCGGTCGGTCCGCCGACGCTCGGGCGCATGTTCGATGTTCTGGGTCGCCCCATTGATGGGCTGGGCCCCGTTGCGGATGCCGAGCGGCTTCCCATCCATCGTGCCGCGCCACCCTTGGTGGATCAGGCGGTCAGCACGGAGGTGCTCGAGACCGGGATCAAGGTGATCGACTTACTGACCCCATACCCGAAGGGTGGAAAGATCGGCCTTTTCGGCGGGGCCGGGGTGGGTAAGACCGTGCTCGTGATGGAGCTCATTCACAACATTGCCACGGAGCACGGCGGCATTTCGGTCTTTGCGGGCGTGGGGGAGCGCACGCGCGAGGGAACCCAGCTATACGGCGAGATGAAGGAATCCGGGGTGTTGGACAAGACGGCCTTGGTGTATGGGCAGATGAACGAGCCACCTGGGGCGCGCATGCGCGTGGGCTTGACGGGGCTCACCCTTGCCGAATACTTCCGCGACCGGGAGGGGCGCGACACCCTGCTCTTCATCGACAACATCTTTCGCTTCATCCAGGCCGGCTCGGAGGTGTCGGCGCTTCTGGGACGCATGCCGAGCGCTGTCGGCTATCAGCCCGTGCTGGCAACGGATGTCGGCCAATTGCAGGAGCGCATCACCTCGACGCGGTCCGGTTCGGTCACATCGGTCCAGGCCATTTATGTCCCGGCCGACGACTATACGGATCCTGCCCCGGCGACGACGTTTGCCCATCTGGACGCCACAACCAACCTGGAGCGGCGCATGACCGAACGCGGACTGTATCCGGCGGTGGACCCGCTAGCCTCCACCTCGCGGATTTTGGATCCGGCGGTTGTGGGTCAGGAGCACTACTCAGTGGCGCGTGGTGTGCAGGAGGTGCTGCAACGTTACCGCGAGCTGCAGGACATTATCGCGATCTTGGGCATGGACGAGTTGAGCGAAGAGGACAAGCTTACGGTCGCACGAGCCCGAAAGATCGAGCGCTTCCTTACGCAGCCCATGTTTGTGGCGGAACCCTTCACCGGGACCCCCGGGAAGTATGTGCAGCCGAAGGATACGGTGCGCGGTTTCAAGGAGATCCTGGAGGGCAAGCACGACGACCTCCCAGAAATGGCCTTCTATATGATCGGTGGGATTGAGCAAGCCGCGGAGAAGGCCCGCACGCTATGAAGGACGGCCCAGTGGGGTGGGGGATGTCGTCTTGGCGAACCTGATTGCGGTCGAAGTGGTCACGCCCGAAGAGACCGTCTGGACGGGCTTTGCGGAGATCGTCATTGCGCGTGGGGCGGATGGGGAGCTCGGGGTGCTGCGGCTGCACGCCCCGTTGATCACCTATCTGATGGACGGTCCACTTTTGATTCGGCACCCGGAGAACGGGGATGTGATAATCAACGCGCGGCGTGGTTTTCTCGAGGTCAAACCCGAGCGCGTGACCGTCCTCGCGTCGGAGGCCACAGTCGCCACGCCAGAACGCTGAGTTGCCGCGGTATAATCACGGTTAGGGGAAGGGGCACCGTGCGATGGCGATCACCGAAGACGCGATCCGGGACGCTTTGAAGGCGGTGAACGACCCGGAGATCGGAATGAGTATCATGGATCTTGGGTTGGTCTATGATATCGAGATCGATGCAGAGGATAATGTTACGGTGGAAATGACGCTGACCACGCCCGGTTGTCCATTGGGGGATGTACTCAGCCGCGAGATCGACGCGGCTTGCCGTGATGCGGGGGCCGCTTCTGCGGTGATCCATTTAATTTGGAATCCACCCTGGACCCCCGAAATGATGTCCGAGGAGGCCAAGGAACGCCTTGGCTGGGGGATCCGGTGAGTTCGGTGTCGGAGGTGAGCCATCTCGGCTCGCGGCTGCGCTTCCCTTTCGGGCGGGTCTCGCTTCAGCGGCTTCCTGTTGGGCGGGATGCCCAAAGCTCCGATCCCATTCTCTACTTCACGTTTAGGGCTGCCACGAGGTTCACATCGTCCGTTCAGCCAGAGTACCCGCACCGGAATCGGCTGGAGTAGCCACGTCCATCCGACGAGAGCATCTCAGCAAGATGACGGCAGTCCGGACAAGGCGCACTGGTCCAGTTCGGGTTCCGGGTTGCGGTGCCTCCTCCCGCTCAGCGTTCTCCCGAGCGTTCCAGATGGTGCTAACGCCTCGGCAGCGTACCCCTTGCCATGCGGCTGCAGCGGCACTGTCCGCATGGAGCTCCACCGTGCCAACCGTTCGGTCCGCCTCGCCCTGCCGCCACTCTTCCGCCCTACCTTGGATCTCGACCTACCTCTCCAACGGCAGGCGCAGCCACCAACCGCCACGCTGCTGGATCAAGGTCGGAGACTGGGCCACCCAGAGCCCGGGCTTGGGTCTCAGTTCGTCGTATAGCACCGCGCGGTTCTCCGGATGCTGCCCACACACGCCGCACGACGTACTCGGCCCGTTGGCCAGATTCGGCTCTGGCGCGCGGCGTTGCTTTGCGATCGGAATCGTCTCGGCTCACAGGTAGTTCCATACGGTCGCGAGGGAACGTTCCAGCAGCACCCCGATCTCGCGGCTACTTACCCCTTTGGCCTGCACGTCGTAGATCGCATTCACACTCCCGCCTCCCAGCATCGTGTCCGAACTGTCTTGTGGTTTCATTGACTGGCAAACAAAGGCGGTTCTTCGGTGCGGGCCATTTTAATGCCGGCCGCCCCAGGCGCGCACCGTCATTCCAGAACAAAGGATCTCGCACGTTCTCAAACGGTACGTGGTACGACGCCTGCGTTGAAGTTGTCGGCAAACACAGAGCGGAACCCCGTGGTGTCAACTGCTGCCCGATTTGCCTGACAAACCGCGACAACCGTTGTTCGTGCCGCCCCAATCCGGCTTGCGCCGGTTGCCCATGGTTCCCTCTCCCCTTGCGGAGAAGG
>JAJYVN010000114.1 GCA_021791995.1 Bacillota bacterium | reverse complement strand
CGAGAGCATCTGTTCCCTTATCATAGGGTCATCATCCGATCACCGGCGCGTAATGTCAAGCGTCGATGTCTACTCCGCACATCCGGTTCCCCCAACGCAACCCTTGCCACCGCCGTCCAAACGGCCGCCTTCCTCCAACTCTTTCGGCAACGGGTGTGCGGACCCGCCTAGGTGAGCGCCGAATCAGGCCCGGCTCACATACTGCCCCGTCCGCGTATCCACCTTGATGCGCTGGCCGCGATCAATGAACAGCGGCACCTGGACGGTTGCCCCCGTATCGATCACCGCAGACTTGGTCGTATTGCTCACCGTATCGCCCTTGATCCCAGGTTCGGTATCCATCACCTCTGCCTCGATCGTCGTGGGGAGTTCCACCCCAATGATCGTCCCGTTGTATAGGGTCACCACCAGGGTTGTATTCTCACGCAAAAAGCGCCTCTGCTCCCCCACCACATCGGCAGACACGGCCGTCTGTTCGTAACTCTCCAGATCCATCAGATGATAGTCGCCGTCCGACTCATAGAGAAACTGCATGTCGCGCCGCTCCACCGTTGCGGCGGGAATCTTCTCCGCCGACCGAAAGGTGCGCTCAAAAATAACCCCGGTCTGGACGTTCTTCAGTTTGGCGCGCACAAACGCCGGCCCCTTGCCCGGCTTGACGTGATTCGCCTCTAGCACCACGATGGGATGTCCGTCCAGTTCCACGGTAACTCCCGCCCGCCAGTCGTTGGTCGAAGTCATCTCGGCCATCGTATCGCTCCCCTCGGAATGATGATACCATCGCGCCTCGCTATCGAGGAGATCGGCTCAGAACCTCCACCCCGTGTTCGCCGACGAACACCAACTCCTCCATCCGTACTCCGAAGCGGCCCGGAAGATAGATGCCGGGTTCGATCGTCACGACTGACCCGGCCGGGATGATCCCGGTTTCCATCGCTCGAGAGAGTCGCGGAGCCTCGTGCACCTCAATCCCCACCCCATGACCGGTCCCGTGCGTGAACATCGGCCCGTACCCGGCATCCTCGATCACTCGGCGCACGACCTGATCCACCTCAGTCCCTGTGATGCCTGGCCGCAGGACCGAAACCCCCGCGTCCAAGGCACGCTGCGCTGCATCGAGGACTCGTCGTGACTCGCCGTCCGGCTCACCAACGAGCACCGTGCGGGTCATGTCGGCACAGTAGCTCCCAAAGCGTGCACCCACGTCCACCACAACGACGTCGTGCATACCGATTGGATCGGCGCCGGGGCGGGCATGCGGAAGCGCGCCACGGCTCCCGGCCGCGATGATCGGAGGGAATGCAACGCCCTCGGCACCATGGCGACGCATCCGATACTCGATCTCCGCAGCCAGGTCCACCTCTCGGACGCCGGGTTGGATCAAGGGGAGCAACTCCGCGTATGCCGCATCTGTAATCGCGGCAGCTCGAGCGATCGCCTCCCGTTCTGAGTCATCCTTAACGACACGCAACTCCTCCCCCAGCCCAGGCACCGAAATGAGCTCCACCCCCCGGAGCGCCTCGGCGCACCGCGCGTGTTCCGCGTAGCTGATCTGCTCCCCGTGAAAGGCCAAGCGACGAACGGAGAGGCGCTGCAGTGTCGCATCCAGTGCGGAGGCAAACGGCACGCCCGGCTCGAGCTGAACAACCTCGCTATCCGGTGCCTCCAGAGCAGCCTGGGTCCAGAATCGACCATCGAGGACAAGAAACGAACCCTGCGGTGCGATGAGTAACCATCCGGCATCCCCACGGAAACCAGAGAAGTAGAACCGGTTGGCGTCATCGGTCACAAGCAGGGCAGAGACACCGGGAGCGCGTTCAGCCAACCGACGCAGCACGCGCTCCCGGCGGTCGGCATGCACTTCACGCATCGGAACGCACCTCCCTATCGAGAATGGCGGCGAGCGCGCGCAGGCCCAAGAGATAACTGTTGGGCCCAAAGCCAGCGATACTCCCGCGGCAGACCGGCGCGGTCAGTGATGTATGGCGAAAGGACTCACGGGCCGCCGGTTGGGAGAGGTGTACCTCGACGCTCGGAATGCCCAGATCGGAGAGCGCCGCCAGCGCATCGCGAATCGCAAGGCTGGTGTGCGTGTAAGCGGCTGGATTGATCAGCACCGCCTGACAGTCACCCAGGGCCCCGTGCAGGGCCGTGACCATCTCTCCCTCTCCCTCAAACTGCTCGCAGCGCACCTCCAACCCAAGGTGCCCCGCTAGCTCCTTCAATGCCTCATCGATTTCCCGCAGCGTGGTACGCCCGTATGTCTCCGGCTCACGCCTTCCCAAAAGAGACAGATTGGGCCCGTGCAACACCAAAACACGTCTCATGCGCCACCTCCACGGATGGTCTCCTCCGGCACCCCGGGGCTGGGAACCACAAAACGTGGCCGTGGCTGTTCGAGCGATGCCGGATCCGCATACAACGCGCGCAGCCGCCCCGCTCGCTCAATCTCCCAGGGGAGATGGCCCCCCGCCTCCAACTCCACCCCCAGGCCGACCGCAAACCCGTAAGTCAGAGCCTGGGCAACCTCGTTCCAATCAAGGGCCCGCAGCGACAACCCTTCCAGACCGGATGCCTGCCGCAAAAGCCAGCGGGCCATCCGCTCGCCGCCGCCCAATGCCAAGAGACGCACGTGCAGCATTGGGTCGAACGTCAGGGGCACCGATCCATGCTGCAACAGATACCCGGCGCGACGCACCTGGGCACTGCCAATCACCTTTCGCCCGTCCACCACGATCTCATACATCGCGGGCGCATCAAAACACGCTGCGGAACGGGCGCCCTCCCGTTTCCCCGCAGCGAGTTCCCCCGGCAGCCCCAGGCGGTTGAGCCCCTCCAGGAGGCCCTGGGCCAACCATCGATAGGCCGCCAACACACCGTCCGGTGCCTCCGCCAAAGGCAGCATCACCGCGTAGGTTACCTCCGTCGAGTCGTGCAGTACGGCGCGGCCCCCCGTCGGCCGACGCACCACGTCCCAACCGGCAGCGGCACACGCCGCACGGTCGCATTCTCCCGCATCCTGCCCCCATCCGAGCGAAACAGCGGGAGGTACCCAACGGTAGATGCGAAGCGTCGCCGGTGCCAAGCGCAACGCTACTGCTTCGGCGATGGCCTGATCGAACGCCATGTTCTCAGCGCCCGACGCTGGCGGATCCATAAGCAGCCGCCACATCATGCCACGTTCTCCTCCCTGGACGCGACAGTTGCTCTCGGAAGCGCGTCCGCTCTTCTATTCACGCAGGGAGACCACCGTCACGCCGGCTCCGCCCTCCTCCGGACGTCCGGAACGGAACTGCTCGACCTGCGGGTGATCGCGGAGAAACTCAGCCACCGCGGCACGCAGCGCCCCCGTGCCCTTGCCGTGGATCACCTCAACCGCGTGCATTCCAGCCAGGACCGCATCGTCCAGGAGCTTGTCGACCGTGGCCAAGGCTTCATCCACTCGCATGCCGCGCAGATCACAGCGAAAACTCATGCCGGCCGCCCAATCCGGACCCGACCAGCGTCCAGCCGCCGGCCGCACATGCGGAGCATCGATGGCCGGCCCCTCGCGCACCAGGAGGTCGGAGCGCGGGACGGTGAGACGGAGGTTGCCCGCTTGCACCTGGACATCGTCACCCTCGGGTTCGGCAAGCAGGACACCGTCCAGGCCGACACTCTGCACGCGAACGTGCTGCCCCTTGCGCAGCGGACGGTCGGCTCGGCCTCCTGGACGTTCCAGGGCCTGGGCTGCGCTGGTTCGCGCCCGAGCCACCGCAGCCCGCACGGCGTCTGCCCGAGCCAGAACATCGGCGTGCTCCCGCGCCTCCGCAAGGGCTCGCAGCTCACGCACCGCGTTGGCCGCTGTGCGCTGAGCCTCAGCCAATACCCGTTCCGCCTCCTGCCGTGCCTCCACGAGCAACTGCTCCCGCTCCTGCTCTTGCTGTGCCTCCACGGCCGCCAACTCCGCGCGCAACGCGCTGACCCGTTCGTTCTCCTCGGATGCCGTCTGAAGCGCTTGACGGAGGTGCTCACGCTCCTCGGCCATGGCTGCTACCAACGACTCCACGGCGCGCCCCGCAGGGTGCACATACTCGCGCGCCCGATCGACGATCTCGGCTGATACGCCCAATTGGAGGGCAATGGCCAAGGCTTGGCTTGGGCCAGGGATGCCCACGCGCAGGTGATAGGTGGGGGCGAGCGTCGCGGGATCAAAGGAAACCGACGCATTGCATGCCCGGGGGTGACGCTCCGCAAACGCCTTTAACTCGCTGAAGTGCGATGTCACGATCACGCGCGCACCCGCATCAAGCAGGTGCTCCAGGACCGCCATGGCGAGAGCAGAACCCTCCTGGGGATCCGTCCCGGCCCCCAACTCGTCCAAGAGTACCAGAGCCCCGGGCACCAAAGCATCCAACGCGGCAACAATCCTGCGCACATGCGATGAAAAGGTTGAGAGGTTCTGCACAACTCCCTGCTCGTCGCCGACATCTAACAGAATGCGCCGAAATGGACCCAACTGGCTTCCTTCGGCCACCGGCAGGTGCAAGCCCGCTTGCGCCATGCAGGCAAACAACCCCGCCGTCTTAAGGCTGACCGTCTTGCCACCCGTGTTCGGTCCTGTTACCACCAGAGCATCATACGAAAGGCCCAACGTCAGATCGATCGGAACCGGACGTTGCAGGAGTGGATGCCGCGCCGCCTTCAATACCAGAGCAGACAGCGGCAAGAGCTCGGGTGCCCGCGCACCCCAGGCTCGGGACAACCGTGCCCTCGCCAGCACCATGTCCAGATGCGCCGCCGCATCGAGGCTTTCAAGCCACTCTGGCCTGCGCGCTCCACAGAGCGCCGACAACCGCACAAGCACACGCTCGACCTCACGCTCCACCTCTGCCTGAGCCTGACGCAGGTCGTTTCCCAACCCGACCACGGCCAGTGGCTCAATGAAAACGGTCTGTCCGCTCGACGATTGGTCATGGACTACGCCGGGGAGTTGGGAGCGGCTATCGCTGCGCACCGGCAGCACGAAACGGTCGCGACGCTGCGTGATGATCGGTTCCTGCAGGACACCCTGCACGGACGACTGACGGAGGATCTCCTCGAGCTTGGCACGGAGGCGGGCCTCCGCGCGCCGGGACTCCGCACGGGCTCGAGCGAGCGTGGGACTCGCTCGGTCACTGATCTCGCCATCCACCGCCAGACACCGTTCCACCTCGGTCCATAGATTGGAGAAGTCCGCGATCCGCCCCGACCAATCCGTCAGACAACCACACGCCGGGCCATGCGTCGCGAAGAAAGCGCGAATCTCGCCGAGCGTCCGTGCAGTCTCCCCCACCCGCACGATGTCGGTGGGCGCAAGCACGCCCCCGCGCGCCGCCCTTTCGATCCAATCGCGCACATCGTGCAACCCTTCGCAGGAGGGAGTCTGTCGCCTGTCCACCAGCGCCCGCGCGACATCGGTCTCTGCAAGCGCCGCCGCAACCGCGGCCGCGCCGGCCTGCGGACGGAGTGCGAGGGCGCACTCCGCGCCCAACGTGCTGTGGCAGTGACTCGCCAAGGCCTCCAGTACCAGCGGGAAGTCCAGCAGGGCCAGCGCGTGATCATCGGCCACCGTTTCGCGGACAATGGGCCGAAGGGGAATGCCGGGCGGGGGCAGGGAGTGCTCACTCATGGCCGTATTCTACGACGGCGAACGGCCGAGCACACGCCCCCACTGCACCGCAGATGATGCATGCACCAGTTCATTTCCGCAACGCGTGCTCCTTGTGGAAGGTCCTGAAGCTTTTCCGCCGAATGGTGAAGTCCATCACGCCCCGCCCGGAGAGGATGAACGCCATGTGGAAGCTGAGTGCGTTTGCCGACGAAATCAGCCCTGGCCTCTCCGAACAAATCACAACCCTGGTCCGGGAAGGAATCCACCTTGTGGACCTGCGGAGCGTCGCAGGCACCAACGTGGTTGACATGGACGCGCTCGCGATGGAGACGGTCCAGACCGCGCTCGAGCGGCAAGGGCTGCAAGTGGCCTGCGTCGCCTCCCCCATCGGCAAAGTCGAGGTGCACGAGGACTTCGATGGTCATATGGGGCGCTTCTCTCAAGCCTTAGCCGCCGCTCGGACCCTCGGGGCCCGCTATGTTCGCATCTTCTCTTTTTACATCCCAAAGGGAGAGGCCCCCTCCCGCTACCGCGAGGAGGTCCTCCGCCGGCTCCAGCACATGGTAACCCTGGCTGAGGAGGCGAACATCGTCCTTCTGCACGAAAACGAGAAGCGCATCTACGGTGACCTGCCGGAACGCTGCCTGGACCTACTGCAGTCGATTGGCTCACCGAACCTGCGCATGGCCTGGGATCCAGCCAACTTCATCCAATGTGGTGTGTCGCAACCATTCTCGGCCGGATTCGCTGCATTGCGCCCCTATATCGCCTATGTCCACGTCAAGGACGCGAAGAGCAATGGCAGCGTCGTCCCCGCAGGACAGGGATACGGACAGTGGCCAGAGACCATTGCCGCCCTGCAACGCAGCAACTTCGACGGCGTGTTCGCGATTGAACCACACCTCAAGTCCGCGTCTGACTTCGGGGGATTTACCGGCCCCGAGCGCTTTGCGCAGGCCGCCGCCGCCTTCACCGGCCTTTTGCGCGATGCAGGGATTCCATGGTCGTAACTCACGAAATCTTCAGCATGCGGTCAATGGCAACACGCGCCCGATCCGCAATCTGCGTCGGTACGCAAACCTCATACTGACCGTCACGTAACGAGTCACGCAACTTCTCAAGCGTGATCATCTTCATGTAGGGGCAAACCGCACGGTCGTTCACTGGAATAAATTCCTTCTCCGGGTTCTCCTTGCGCATCTTGTGCAAGATGCCTGTCTCCGTGGCCACAAGAAACCGCTGGGCCGATGAGCTCTGCGCGTGTCGGACCATACCCTCCGTGGAGAGCACGGTGGTCCGGTCACGCGGGATCGTCCCGTCCTCAATGAAATACAACACCGAGGTGGTGCATCCGCACTCAGGATGCACCAACAACTCCGCATCGGGATGGCTCTCTATCTGTTCAAGAGCAGCCTCCGGCCGGATCCCGGCATGCACGTGGCACTCCCCCATCCAGATGTGCATGTTCTTCCGACCTGTGGCCCGTTGCACGTAACTTCCGAGGAAGTAGTCAGGTAAAAACAGAATCTCGCGGTCTTCCGGGATCGCCTGCACCACGCGCACCGCGTTACTGGAAGTGCAGCAATAGTCGCTCTCGGCCTTCACTTCTGCCGAGGTATTGACGTAGGAGACGACGACCGCGCCGGGATGCTCCGCCTTCCACGCGCGCAATTGATCCGCATCGATGGTGTCCGCTAACGAGCAGCCAGCATCCAGATCGGGAATCAGCACCGTCTTGTTCGGACAGATGACCGATGCGGTCTCTGCCATGAAATGCACGCCACAGAACACAATCAAGTCCGCAGAGGTCTCCGCAGCCATCCGCGAAAGCGCCAAGGAATCACTCACAAAGTCGGCGACGTCCTGGACTCCCTCCACCTGATAGTTGTGCGCCAGGATCACCGCATTGCGCGCCTTCTTCAAGCGCCTGATTTCGTTGACCAACTCCACCTGCTCGTCGGTCCGTCCGGCAATCGCGCTCCCCATGGTGCGTCCATCTCCCCTGTAGCCATCCACCCAACCTTGAAACGGACTTCGTTCATTTTATCACAAACAGCATGCCGCGGACAGGGGTTGCGAGGTGGGCCAAGAGGAGGCACAGCTCCCGCACTGCGGCCAACCGATGGCGACAGGTCCGGATCGCTGCCGACCACTACCGCGAGCGGTTGCAAACGCCCCTCCGCCTACCGAGAGGCTTGGCGCGGCGCCGCTTCGGGTGCGTTTCGATGCCATCCACAACGGGTTCGGAGTTGCCGTTGGATCCGATGTCGTAGCTGAGCCAACATGGCTGAGCATCTTCGATTTTCCCTCGCCCGTGATCGGCGCGAGTGCCCACAGTAACCCGCGCCACCGGAGTAGACACCGCCGCCTGACATTACTCGCCGGTGATCGGATGATGAGCCTATGATAAGGGAACGGATGCTCTCGACAGGGCAGGCCGCAAAACGGCTGGGCATCTCTGTCCGCACGATTTACCGATGGGAGGCGGCCGGCCGACGAGTGCCGATCACTCGTTTGGAGAGTGGGCAGCGTCGATTTTCATCTCGGGATGTCGGTGCTTTACTGCGGTTGACGGCCCACGATCAGGACCGCTGCGCGGTCTACGCCAGGGTTTCCTCGGAGAAACAAGCGGAAGCTAGAAACTTACAGCGACAGAAGGATCGCTTGGTGGTGGCGGCAAAGGAGCGTGGATATGAAGTTGCGGCAGTAGTGGCCGAGCGAGCTTCTGGCCTGAATGAGAAGCGTCGTGGGCTACACCGCCTATTCGCAAAGGCTGCCGACGGCGAAATCGAGGTGGTGTTGGTCGAGTTCAAGGATCGCCTGGCGCGCTTCGGATTCGCATATCTTGTGGAGGCGTTTGCGGCGTATCGCGTACGGGTCGAAGTACTGGAAGGCCCGGTGGCGATGGATGCAGCTCAAGAGTGAGTGGCGGAGATGCTGGCGATTGTGACCTGCTTCGCGGCCCGCTTGTACGGAAGCCGGTCGCAACAATTCCGACGGCAGGTCAAGGCGGCGGTGAAGGAGGCAAGCGGACATGCTGGGTGAGCCCCTGTATGTGCCCACCACGCGGAGGATGCGCCTACGCATCGGTGCAACCACCAACCCAGGCAAGCTGGCCGCTCTCGCTACGACGACCGCAGAGTGGGATCAGGCCGTCTCCTTCAATACAAACATCTTCCCAGAGCACCCTGGCGTGTTTGAGGCGCGAACAACGAGAATGGTACGAAGCGGACCACATGCGGGAACGACCAGAGAAAGCAACGACAGCCCACCCCAACATCCCACCAGAGCGCAATCGGGAGGCGGTTTGCCCCAGCTGCCCCACCGACCTACGACGTGCTGCAATGCATGCGGCATCCG
>JAJYVN010000113.1 GCA_021791995.1 Bacillota bacterium | reverse complement strand
CGTCTGCGATGACCACGAGGTGACCGACCTCCTCTTCTCCTTTCTCCACCCCGCCCACGCCGGCACCGAATCCACGGACGAACCGGCGCCCGCCGCGCGATACGTCCCGTACAGGGAGGGCACCGGACATGCCGATCGCTGACCTGCTGGCCCCGCCGGCCCTGGAGTTCCGGCGCCAGGACATCGCCCTCGGGGATGCCGAGGCCCGCGCGCTGGCCATCGTGGACTACCCTCCTCGGGTCGGTCCCGCGTGGCTGGCGCGGCTTGGGGACCTGCCGGGGGTGTCTCTCTCTGTCCACCTGGTCCCGGGGGACCCCCTGGAGTTGCTCCGGGCGCTCAACGCTGGCGCGGCGGAATACCACAGCCGGCTGGCCCAGGGTGGGAGCGCGTTGCTGCGGGGTCGGTGGGAGCGGTCCCTGGAGGACGCGCAGGCGCTGTTGCGGCAGATCGACCAGGAGGGGCAGCGGGTCTTCCGCACCGCGGTGGTGCTCTTGGTCACCGCACCCGATCGGGATGCGCTCGCCCGGCGGTGCCGGCGCGTGGATACCGCCTGCGCCGGGGCAGGCATGCGGGTTCGACCGGCCGTGTTCCGTCAGGAGCAGGGGCTCATGGCGGCCGGCCCCTGGGGGCTGCTGCCTGGCGAAGTGGCGGACCTCGCCGCGCGGGAGATGCCGGCGGCGACGGTCGCGGCGGCGTACCCGTGGGTCTCCTCGGGGCTCAACCACGCCCGGGGCGTGGTCCTCGGGCGTGACGACCAGGGCGGGATCGTCCTGCTCGACCGCTGGAACCCGCCGGAGGGCAGCGGTATCGCCAACGCCAACGTGAACATCCTCGGGACCTCGGGCGGGGGCAAGTCCTTCGCGGCCAAGGTCCTGCTGCTGCGCGAGTTCGCCCTGGGGGCCCGGGTGCTGGTGATCGACCCGGAGCGGGAGTATCGGGGCATCTGCGAGGCGGTCGGCGGTACGTGGGTCAACGCCGCGGGCAGCGAGGGGCGCGTCAACCCACTACAGGTGCGTGGCGTCCCAAAGCACGATGCGGATGACGGGGAAGGCGGGCGGGGTCCGCTGGCCAGCCACCTCCAGCGGGTCAAGACGTTCTTCGAACTGTATCTGCCGGGGCTGGACGACACGGAGCGGGCCGTGCTGTATGACGCGGTACTCGCGGCGTATCGGGAATGCGGTGTGGACTGGGACACCGACCCCGGTGCCATGACGGTGTGGCCCACGGTGGAGGACGTCCAGCGCCGCGTCCCGGATCATCCACGGCTGCACCTGCTGCTCAAGGAGTCCCTCCAGGGGGCGGACGCGGCACTCTGGAACGGACAGAGCGGGGCACCGGACGGAGGGGACTTCACGGTGCTCGACGTGCACGATCTGGTCGACGCATCCGCCCCGGTGCGCCGAGCCCAGTACTTCAACCTGCTCGGCTATGCGTGGGACCTGGTCCGGCGGGGGCGGGCCACTGGCCGGCGCACGGTCCTGGTCGTGGACGAAGCGTGGCTGCTGGCAGACCCCAACACCCCGCAGGCGCTAGGGTTTCTCCGCGACCTAAGTAAGCGCATCCGCAAGTACCATGGGAGCCTGGTGGTGGTCACCCAAAACGCCATCGACTTCCTGGCTCCGGAACTCGCCCGGTTCGGGCAACCGGTCCTCGATAACGCAAGCACCAAGTTGCTCATGCGCCAAGAGGCGCGGGACCTTGAAGGCCTGCGGGCCATACTCCGGCTCACCGAGGCCGAATGCTTCTTACTGGCTGGAGCCAGCCGCGGCGAAGCCCTGCTTTCGGCGGGCAACAGTCGGCTTCGAATCCGCACTGACGCGGGTGCCCACGAAGCACTATTCACCTCGCCCCCATGAGGGCCGCTGGCAGACAGCCGAAAAGGAAGACGGGCCTGCGGGAACCAGACCCCGTTCTCCCAGGGACTCAACACGGTCTGGTCGACGCCGTCGCCCCACACCTTGCGGAAGCCTTAGGAGTCGCGACAAAATAAGTCAGGACGACGGATGGGGGCGGATGACGTAGTTCCACTCTCCATGGAAGATGCACCTTTCGATCTGGATACCCGCCAATTCGGCGTCGGAAACGGACAGGCCGGTCGGATAATCGGTGGTATCGAGTTGGCAGTGGACCTTGAGGCCAGTGGCGGTGGTGGTGGTGCCAATGAGGTTGACGATGACTTCGTGATTCTCCAAGGGGCGACCACGCCAATTCTGGGTGATGTGAGAGAAGAGCCGGTGTTCGATTTTGTTCCATTTGCTCGTTGCGGGAGGGAAGTTGCAGACGGCGAGGCTCAGGCCGGTCTCGTCGGCAAGGCGCTGCAACTCCACCTTCCAGAGGCGGGAACGTGCACTATTGCTGCCACCACCGTCGGCGGTGATCAGGAGATGGGTGGCCTCGGGATACGCCGAGTGTCCCATGCTCTGCCACCAGCCGCGAATGCTGGCCACGGCGAAGGCAGCGGTGTCGTGATCGGTGCCAACGTTGACC
Source organism: Bacillota bacterium (assembly GCA_021791995.1). Taxonomy (GTDB): domain Bacteria; phylum Bacillota; class Sulfobacillia; order RBS10-35; family JAJYVN01; genus JAJYVN01. Next base: position 6,598 of record JAJYVN010000113.1, on the reverse strand, counting down.
CAGGCCTCGTTGCGGGCGAGGTCGTAGACGCCATAGGGGCTGACCTTTCCCAACTCCGGGATCACGAAGTCGTGGGTGCGGACGACTTCGGGCTGACCTTCGGGCTGCCATTCTCGGCCGACGTTCTTGAAGTCGCCGACCAATTCTCGCTTCTTCGTGTCGACCGAAATGACCGGTTGTTGTTGCTGCTGGTAGAACTCGATCGTTGCGTTGATGTGCTCGAATTGAGCATTGCGGTCTGGGTGTTGCGTGCCTTCACGCATCTTGCGTGGTGCCTGTAGGCTATATCCCAGTTGGTGCAGCAGGTCTCGGACCAAGTGCTCACTGACCGAGCGGCCTTCTTTGAACGCGTTCAGTTCCCCGGCCAACTTGCGCGTACTCTTGCAGGTCCAGCGGAGGGCGGATTCCGGGTGTCCGCGCGTGGTGGGAGAGATCAAGCGATCCAAGTCTGCCAGCAACTCCGGGTCGGTGTCGATGGTGGCTTTGCGCCCTCCCCCTCTGCTGCGGACGCGCTCGGTCTCGACGGTTTCGGGATGGCGCAGTTCGTGCATCCCGCGACCAACGGTGTCCTTGGCCAAGCCCAGCAGCGAGGCCACGCGCCGCAGGCCCCCCGAGCCGTAAGCGATGGCCTCCGCGCCCGCCAGCAAGCGGCGCTGCTTCTCGTCCAAAAATGGTGCCACCATCTCGTACCGCTGCTTGATGCGCGCCTCGGTCATCTCGTTCAGGGTCTGCTCGGCGGTGAGCACCGACTCGCCTCTTTCATCGGGGGCGCGTTGCGTCGTTGGTGGTCGTGTCACGGCCGCCTCCGGGACGGGAGACGGGTCAGCCACCAGGGCCTCCCGCCAATTGGATACCAGCGGGTAGGCAAAGACCTCCCGCACCGTGCCCCCCGCCGCGTAGTTGCGATCCTGGCGTCCGCGGCCTGTGCTCTGGCCGAGGTGGACCCAGTTCGCCGCGCGGTAGCAGGTGCCCCGCCACGGGGGCGATACGAAGGTTTCGACGACGACCGGTTCGTACCCGTAGCGTTCGCGCCAGTCACGCGGTAGACGGTGCAGGGCCAACGCGAGACAGTGACTGGCCAGATGTGGTACCCGCACACCCGGAAGTATCAGAAAGCGGCTGTTGGCCACAATCCGTTGGCGGAAGCGTTGCTGCTGCGGTCGCGTCCAGCCCAGCCAGGCATCCCGCACCGCCACGTCCTTCGCCGCCGCAGCGAACAACAGCGCTCCCAAGACGACCGGCTGACCAGCGAATTCGCCTCGGATCCAGTAGCGCTGATGAGCACCGAAGGCCCGCTGGAAGCCCAGCGGATGCTCCTGCGCCATCGTGGCGTCCCAGACGGCCCGCTCGTCGGGCGGCACCGGGTCCACCCGCACCGGCTGCAACTCGCTCAGCGTGGCCACAATCTCCTTGTTGGCCAACGCCTGCGCCCGCGGCCGCCCCTGCCGCGATGCCGCACGTGCACGCTTGGGCGCAAGCCGGATCATCCCCGCCGACTCGAATTGTTCCAGCAAAGGTAGACACGCGTATATCCGCAACTGCCCGTTGGGGGCCGTCCACGGTAGGTTCTCACAGACGGTCTGAGCCAGTTCCCACCGGCTCAGCGTCGGGAACCGTTCGGCGGTCCAACGGATCAACTCCACATCCGCTGGACTGAACAACCGGTCCCCGATCCAGAACGGCGGGTCCAACCGCGATGCCGCGTCGGTTCACCCCGACGCTACGCTACAATCTCTTGCCGCTTGTGTCAACCCGTCCGCCTTTGATGGGTCGCGAGTCCTTAGCCGGCCGATCAGGCACATTCCCGCCTTTGGGAACGCGGCAAGGCTACCTACCGGCAGAGCCGCTCGGTGGCATCACGCCCTGCCCACGTCAGGGACTCGGCAAACTGGCCGTACCCTCCCCCACCCGGTCGTGGTATCTGGCAGTATTTACACCAGAGTCTCCGTGACCGCTGGCTCGGCCGGAGCGACTCCCTCCGTGGAGGAGACGTGCTGCTCACGTCGCCACCGCTTGACGGCTTGCGCAATGACCTCGCTGCCCACTGGCTCCTGTGCCCATCCCTCGGCAAAGCGAATGTCATTCGAGTCCGGAAGCTGCTGTTGGGCCAATTCCCGAAGCTGCACCCGCGCGGGGATTGCTGCCGCCTCACCTACGAAAATGGCCTCCCGACGGGTCAACGACGGCAGTAGCCTCGTCAGACCCGACAAGCCGTCGGGAAGGAACCTCCCCACGCATTCCTGATCAGTACCGTTCGTCAACCGTAACACTATCCAAGAACTACACTGCGACAACACCGTACTCTCAACATCGGAAGGCCGCTGCGACACCAGCATCAGACCCACACCGTACTTGCGCCCTTCCCTCGCGATGCGCCGCACTGCCTGCTGGGCCGCGTCATATTCCGCTTGCCCGTAGTTCGGTACATATCGATGCGCCTCCTCGCACACCAAGAGGACAGGATCGCGTTCACGCTCTGCGCGGGTCTGCCAGACCTTATACTGAAACAACAACCTGGCGATCGCGGCGGTCAGCGGGCCGGCCACCTCGTTCGGCAATCCAGATATGTCAATCACCCGAATGTCCCGATCACCACCGACCTTTCCGACGAATTGCCCGATGATCTCGGTCAGGTCGGGATCCTTGTCCGCGCGCTCGGTCATCATAAAGCCAAGCCTCTGATCCGAGCGCAGCACGTGGAGCTTGTCCAGAATCGACCGATGCGATTTGAACTCGGACGGGGACAGGTTCTTCCATTGCTTCGATTGGGCGTTCCAAACTACTCCCTGCTCCAATCGGATGTGGGCTTCGAACTCGGCCAATTGGAATGGCACCGGGCGGTCGCGATCAAACGCTGCAACCTGGTTAGCAGCGTCCGAACTAATCGGCCGCGGATCGTCTGGTCGCGCATCGGGATTCTTGTTGTCACTCCAATCGCGGGCCGGTTCGATCAATTGCACACTTACCATTCTCGCGTGCGCCAGGGCCTTATACACAATGTTGTTCTGTGATGTGGCTTCCTCCTCCGTCTTGCCGATAACAAGAGAGCGAAACTCGTCGCCGGAAAGCAGCCAGTATGGTAGCGCGAGTCCTGCACGAGACCCTTCTTCGCCTTGAGCCATAGTGTCGTAAGCTCTATAGACTATGGCATGCGAACCAAATGCTCTCGCATATTCGCCATGAGGGTCAATCACCACTATGCGTGGCCGCCAGCGCGAACCGGATCTATTCAGCTTATCAAGGGCTGCATGGATGATTGCAGACACGGTTGCTGACTTGCCGGTCCCGGTTGACCCCAAGACCGCGCAGTGGTGACCGAAGAGCCGATCGACATTCGCTCGTACCTGGGCGCCAGCGGCTCCAACGTACGTACCTAATAGAATCATCGGGTCTTCGCCATCGACGCGGGTCGATTCCGCCGATCTGTAAAGCTGGTGTACCTCCTCTTCGGTCATTATGTAAACGGCCTGCAGCGGGAGGGGGTAGGTGGCTATACCTCTCTCGAAAGCCAGCGTGGATGAGAGGCTCGACCACATGCCTTCTCCGAATAAGTCGGCCTCCATTAGACGCTGATCCCGCTCGGGTGGTGGCACCGGCTTTCCGGCCTCGATCTGGAGTTCAGATCGCATCCGAAGCAGACGCACGTGGGCGAAGAGGAGTCGTCGACCGAAGTGTAACTTGACCACACTTCCAATTTGACCTACGGGGTAAACGTGTCCCGCGTGAGTACGAGTGAGTTCAGTGATGTCTCCGTCTAGCTCGATTCGGATCGCTGTACCAGAGACCTCCACTACTGACCCGATACGAAGGGCTTCAATCACGTCAAATGTCGCCATGGTAAAACCCCCTCGCCCAGCCATTCAGCAGAAGTGCGGAACGGGTCCATCGGACAGATAACGAGTCAAACCTTGAAACGTCCACCAGTCGAACGAGGTTCCATTAGGACACAGATTGCGAGTATCGCCATGGTACAGGCCATGATCCGTCGCGACGAAGACACGGTGGCGCCACTCGCGTGTGTCCAACCAGTTGTGTAGGCAAGGAGGCAGGCTATGTTCGCTGCCACTCGCGGCCTCTGCGCAGAAGGCAACAACAACAGTGTTAGAGCCAGGCTGATTCATGCACTCACTGATTTCCAGGTTGATATGCTCATCCCCGAAGCTATATCCGCAAATGAGGAGCACGTTGTCCGGTTTTAGGGCCAGCCTCGTGCGAAATGTGCGGAGCAGGGTTGCAAAAGGGTCCTTCTGGGTGGCGGCGTATTTGGTGGCTTGTGGGTAAATAAGGAGACGGGCCCCGTCAGGGTTATACGTTGTCGTGTCACGACAACGTAGGACGGTGCCGTCCTCAGACGTGAACCAGTCGATGGAGCCATGTAACTTGACGAGGGTTGCACGGACTGCGGGATGCTGTTCGGCATCTTCGTAGGTTGTGCCCAGAGCCCAGTAGCCGACTGCTCCGCCGACGAAGCCGTCTCGAAAAGGTATTGCCTCCAATGCCAGCGCATCTTCGAGGAGGGTGTCGTAATTCGTTGTAAAGAACATCGTGGGCGGAGGTTGTCGGCCCGGTTTCGTTCGAGCGGAAAAGAGGGCTCGGAGAAACCGACGATGATCGTCTACCCGCACGAGTGGGTCATCGCGCGAACCGACACGTGCTTCTACAGAGCCCTGCGATGGGCGATAACCGTACCGGACACTTACCGCTATCCGGTTTAGGATGGCACCATGTAGCTCGCGCAAGGTCGCGGCGTCTGCATCTGGCTGTTCGCCGCCGAGCGGCACGCGTCCATACGTAGTTCGTTCGGCAATCGCGATCAGGTCGCCCAATTGACTGAGTACATGCTCGATATGCGAGTCTTGGGGAAGCTGCGCGCGTATATGCCGTAGGATCTCGCTTTCCGGGCCCTGCTCTTGAGAGATAAGGCTTTGCACAAGGTCTGTGAGCGGACGCATGAGCGGAACGCCAGCCTTGGCGCTTATCCCCGCCCCGAGCAACCACGACTGCCTGTCCGAGGTGAGGTGCTGCCAAAGGTCGTGCTGGGCAGTTTGCATGGTGTTATCCACAGTGGCGTCCCCCTTGGACATCGAACATGACGAGCATGGGGCACAGAACCAGATTCCTCAGTCCACGGACCCGCGACGAGCAGACGGACAATGTGGTCGCGGTTAGCGCACCTCGATTGTGACGCCAACCGCTCGCGCGTTCTCGATGGCAACCTTCAGATTGTCGGCTTTGATGCCGTCGGGCGCAGTGACGGTCACCCTCAGCTCCGCGTGGGCGAAGGCACCGAGGGCACTGAACAACTCCGTCAGGACTTCGTCTTGCGCCCGGGAGACGTGGTGCCCGAGTCGATGCACCTCATTCCCTGCCCAAGAACCGGACACGACGACCTCGACTGCCTCTCGCGGGGGTGGTAGTACCGAAGCCCCACCGGGCAGCGGCGGCCGAGGGCCCGCGCCAGCCCCCGTGCCCCAGGGCTCCCGTTTTGGCTCGTGAGCCCCCTCCTCGCCGGCAGGCTCGGGCGCAGGAAGGGCCTGAGGCTTGAGAAGCCATCCGCTTAGGCGCGCCTCAGGCCATACAATGGTCTGGCGGAAGGACACGCCGTCATATTGGCCCTCTTCCTTGCGACCTTGCGCGTAGGCGAAGAGACCGGTTTGTACGCCAGCGTTGATGGTTGCCCGAAGGACATCCGCGTCTCGCAGACGCGGTAGATACGTGTATCGGGCCAGGCAGTCCCAAAGGTGCGACAACTCAACGTCTCGTCTCCCTCGCCAGAACCAGCGCGCCAACTCCGGGACTAGGAGCTCGGGCGCGAGTGCCCGCCGGACTGCCTCGTCTCCTTCCGTTCGCCGCGCAGCCCCCTGGATCACGTTGCCCTCTACGGGGGTGGTCGGCACGGCATCTATTCGGAGGTCTCCTGCCTTCGGCCCGTCGGGCTCCTCCGTAACGCCTTGCGCGGGCACGATTAGATTCCGATACGCGCCATCGATGGCCTGATTGAGGGCCTTGTCCTGCGCCGCCCGAGATCGCTGCGCTTCGTCGACCTGATAGGCGTCGAGATTGAGTTGCTTGGCGTCTCGCTCGATCGAGGCCCAAGCGAGGAACCGGGCGGCTTGGCGGATGAGATTCTCGGTTTCGGTCTGGTGCGGCGCGAGGAAGAGAACGAGGTTCTGGTAGCGACGCGGCTCGTCGCCGCGCTGTGCGAGGACGGTTCGGGCGGCGCTTTCAGCCTGGGACCCACCGCCCTCCCGATAGCCGAACGCCGGCCCCAGCACGACCAGCCGCGCGGCGTCCTCATCCAGCACTTGTCGGGAAGCTTCGGTGGCATCCCGGTGCTCGGCGACCACGTGGATGGCTGCGAAGACGCGCTTGCCACCGTTCCGCTGCGCTTCGGTCACCTGGTCGCGCAGTCGCCGGGCGATCTCCCGCACTGGCTCGTCACCCTCGCGTTGCAGGTCCCGAGCCCGCGCCTGCATCAGTCGGTCCAGGCTCTGGCGGAGGTCGAACCAGAAGCGGTCACCGGCCTGGCCACCCTCACCAGTCGAACGATGCAGGTAAGTCGTCTCGTTTTGCTGCAGTTGATCCAGGGCGTCATGGA